>JAEWMZ010000101.1 GCA_023392995.1 Bacillota bacterium | reverse complement strand
ATGTCTCGCAAATCCTGCTTTTCTCCAAGAATCTGTAAACGGTAACAGGCTTCCCAGCTTAAAAAAGCTGAATTCACATCGACATGGAAGATGATTTTCTCCATATACACTTACTTCCTTTAATGTTCCTTCTTCTTATTTTGCAACTACGGTAGGGTCTTATTTGAAGAGAAAAGAAAGCTAGGCTCACCCATTCACTATAATCGCAATTCGAACATTTGTTCTTTTTCTTTATCATAATCTTGTTTTATCTTTTTGTAAAGAGGTAAAATATAGTATTTCATTGGTGTCTATGTCAGTTTATGAAAGAATTATCTTCCTTTCTAAGCAGTGCTATTAAAATTTTCACAGAAATTAACAGATTATGAAAGATCATCTTGTAAATTTCCATTTAATTCCTGCATAATGTTGATAAATCATTTTCTTACTACAATTATTTCAGTAATAATCATTTCAATAATTCATATTCGGTACGGCAAAACAGAAGCCTCTCTGGAGGAGATCGTAAAAGCTGCAAAGGCTGCCTATGCAGATGAATTCATTTTGTAGCATTCTGATTTGCAGCTTTCCGATTTCATAAAAAAACTCATAGAGACGGTAACAATATGCCTGCCAAATAAATTATTATGCAAATGATATTATTATACCTTGACATTACACGATGTGTAATGTTATATTTTATGTAACGAACTAAAAAACTTATCTAAGAAAGGTTTCTTGACATGAATAAAGTTAAACTTTCAACCAAAAAAGAACTCGATATCTTCATGAACCCCGTAAGGCAGCAGCTCCTTCGACAGCTGGAGCTGGCCAAAGCACCCATGACTCCGAAAATGCTGGCCGATAAGCTGGGTATCTCTGCCTCCGGCGTGCAGCACCATATCAAAAAGCTGATGTCCCTGGAGTTGATCGAATTAGACCACACAGAGCTGATCAACGGAATCACCGCCAGCTTCTATAAGCCCACCTATGCAAGTATACAGATTGGTCTGGATCAGTCGGATGATAATGATTCGCTCCGGCAAGTATTGGTACAGGATAGAATTGCCAAGACCTACGATGGATTTCTCTCTCAAATGAAGAATGTAATGGAGCAGTATCCCGGCTCCGACCCAGATACCCTAAGACAATGGGGTGATATTATGAGTGGAATTATTCATCTGACGAAGGAAGAATCCCAGGAGCTTATAGAACTGCTCAGTAATTATATCGAAAGCCATGCCCTTCCTGCGAAAGATCGTTCTCCCTGGGAGTTCGCACTGATCTTATATAATGCAAAGGAGAGATGGGATGACTAAAATACAGCAAATTATTACTTTTATTAATAAATTTTCCTTGGGTCTTATGGTTCCCGTATTGAATCTGATCCTGCTGGAAAAAGGTGCGGATCTTACAACCCTCCCCATTTTTATGGCTTTGTATGCAGTTACCGTATTGTGCTTTGAACTGCCCAGCGGAATATGTGCAGACATCTATGGACGTAAAACCGTATTTTTATTATCCTGTGTCTTCCAGTTATTTTCTCTGGTATTGCTTTTACTGGCAAGTAACATGGTATTACTCATATTATCTATCATATTTACTGGAATCAGCCGATCCTTTGCTTCCGGTAGTCTGGATGCATTGATCATTGACCAGGCAATTGATCTTCAAGGTGAGGAAAGCTTACCCAGTGTAACCTCCCGTTTGGCGATTCTGGATGCAGTCGCTCTGGCTAGCGGCGGTATTGCTGGCGGAATGATTGCTTATATCAGCAGCTCCTATCTAACAAATGTTGTAGTGCGCATCGGATTTACCGTTGCTGTCTTTCTTTTATGCCTATTGTATATCAAGGAAGTACAGCAGCACGCAGGGAAGGAAGAGAGAGTTCCGCTGCCAGAACATTTAAAAAATGGCAAAGAGGTTTTACTATCCGTGCCCATTTTTAAATTCCTGTTAATCGGAGTCTTTTTCTCAGGGTTCTTTGTAATAACATTGGAAACCTACTGGCAGTCGGCATTTCTGGGTGTATCCACTCTAGCTGATAGCAGCTGGGTACTTGGAATCATCAGCTTTATCGGATATATGGCATCCGCTTCCGGTAATACCCTTTCGCTTCGATTACTTCAAAGGTTTAAGAATCATCATTGGAGAGTATATATCATCAGTCAGGCTGTTCTTTGCAGTTGCATTCTTATTCTTGCACTTATGAAAAACGGCTTCAGCTTCATTCTTGGATATGCCAGTATTTATTTATTAATGGGCTTTGGAGAGGTTGTAACGAACTCCTTAATTAATAAATATACGCCAAACCAAGTACGTGCCAGCATGCTTTCGCTATACTCTTTTCTTTTGCAAGGCGGTGCTATGTGTGCATCTATCTTCAGCAGCATTATGGTAAGCCGACTAGAAATTCAGGGTGTGTGGATTGTGGCAGGTATAATGATCGGAGGCTATGCGCTTCTGGTTGCTGTTATAACTTACATAAGAAAAGGACTGATCCTGAAAGAGGATAGTAATTAAATTATTTTAATTATTTCATATTGTGAATTGATCAATACCCATAATTGAGGATTATAATTCATAATGTTCCAGATCCCGGAGCCGAGTAAGCTGTTTTCCCTGGCTAAATTTAGTAATGCATTGATGGTTCTGGCATCGATGAACCAAACGATATGCTGAAGTTGATTCAGGGCTCTTGTATCAAAATAGCTGTAAAAGGGAGTTTGTGAACTATCATCAAATTGTATAACAGCATTCACATCGCGTGCCAGATCAATTGCATTATTCAGTGTAAGGAGCAGAACCTCAGAAGCTCCCGCAACAAAAGGGAGCTGCCAATCATACCCTACGGTAGGTATCCCTATGATGACTTTATCCGGGGGTATGATAGTATTAATATAGTCAATGAAATAGCTTATATTTTGTATTGAAATAATAGGAGAAGGAGGATTCACATTCGTTGCCCATTCATAGGACATAAATATGGTATTATGAGCAAGCTGGTTTATAATTGAATAATTTACCTGCTCGATTACTCTTTGATTATTAAGGTATTTTATCTCTGGACTGATCGTTACAAACACATAAAAACCTGCCTGATCTAACGCTCGGAACATGTTGGATAAGTATGCTTCATACACTCTTAATGTTGAGATATTAATATATTGAAAGGTTATGTTAACCCCGTAGTAACCTTTTTCTCTTAGAATTGTAAGAATGTTATTAATTTGCTTCTTCTGAAGTTCTTCATTTAACAGTAAGTCATAAGCGATTCCGATATTTGCTTCTCCTCGCAGCGTAATTGTATTTAACAACATGAGTGGCATAACTCCATATGCTGTTATTTCCTGAACAAGCACGGTATCATCGTAGTAAGATATAATTTCCCCCTCACTGGTTGCTGTATAATTAATTACCGACAAATAGGTCAAATACGGTAAGGTTTTCCTAAGAACAGTTTTATCAATAAAGGGAAATACATTCCCATGAATCGTCATATTCCCTTTGGTATTATCATATCGAATAACAAGTATTTCACCCGGATAGATATATTCCCTTTCTGATAGCATAGGATTATTTCGAAACAACTGCATTAAGGTTATATTATGAGCCTGTGCTATAGCTTCCAAGGTATCATTTGTTTGTACCACATAAGTTTCTAAAGGTATCGCTACGACAAGACATTGTCCGACTACCAAGGCTGGTGTATTCATAATATCATTATCCCGAATTAATAATTCTTCTGGAATACCATATGTTCTGGCTATGGATTCAATTGTATCGCCCGGTTGAACCACATGTAGCTGCATAGAGAAGGCCTCGAAACATTTCTTTATTTTAGTATATGACTTTTTCGAAAATCTGCTAATTTCTATAGGGCAGAGTCTCTTTGCAAGTGTGGTAGGGGAGCAGTAGGCTAAGTTTTGAAAGTAAATAGAAGCTAAAAAGTAATGGAATGCAGCTAAATCAGTACTAAACATTTTCATTGTATCTCCAAACCCGAGGATCTATTTGAGCTGGTAAGAACAGAGGATATTCAAAATGTGGCAGCAGGACTTGGTGTACAACGAGAATTTCTAATTGCCACCGATGGAGCCACAAATTACATGCGGGATGTAGTGGATCATATGGATGAGGCGCTTTATGAATTATATATAAAGTATCACTTATCCGTTTGTGAAAGGCAGGATTTAATTGGAGCTTCACACCACAGTCTTGATATTTTAAGAAAAATTTAGAAGGAAAAATGCCTAGAAAAAAATCCAGAAGAAAAAACGACTTGACGCTTGGAAGAAAATGTAATATAATAACAATTGAATGAACGGTTCAATAAAAGAGGTGAACGAAATGGAAAACAGAATGAATTTAGTATTTGATGCGGCCAGTCAATTGTTTATCAACAAAGGCTATGCACGGACGCAGATGAAGGACATAGCAAAGGAGATCGGCTTGTCAACCGGTATGCTCTACATTTATTTTACAGGCAAAAGAGATATCCTCAGCTTTCTCCTCAAAGGGACTATAGAGCCATCCTTTATTACACAGGAATTTGAACTTCCAATTCGTTCCGACCTATTCCATTCTTTAGATCAAGAGATCATGGAAGCGTTTGAGCAAAATACAAAAGCCTTCGCAGCCCATCTTAACGATATTGCAACTTATCCCTTGGAGCAAATGCTGTCTGATGCTTTTGATGTTATCTCAAAGTACGGAATCGGCTGCTTGCTGATTGAAAAAAATCCAGACGACTTAGGAAACCTGATCAGTTACTATAAGGAGTACCGGCAGAAGTTTTATCATCAGGTTCTATCCTATATTACGAAGTACATGGAGAACGGGACATTCCGTCGGGTAGAATTTCCAGAGTACGTTACACGGTTAATCATTGAGACCCTGTCTTGGTGGGGAATGCACATAACAAATGACGCGTTCGAGACACAGAATAACATTGCAGTTGCGACAGCGAAAAGCATATGCATGGATAACCTGCTTCACGCATACAAGCAGTAAGACTTTACGGAGCACTTGCTCCGTAAAAAAATATCCATCAATTGAATGAACGGTTCAATCAATGAAAGGGGATCTATTTTATGAAATGCAACTTTATTGTATTAATCTGCACATTTTTTTTACTCACAGGTCTTTTATCGGGATGCCAGGGACAAAAAGCAACTTCGCTTGTCAACACGCTTACCTTTGATACCGAAGACTTTGATAGCCTTCGGCTGGATTACGATGCAGATGACCTTCAGCTTTTAGAAAGTGACAGTAATAAGGTGGTCGTAAAAGAATACATGAATGAGAATAAAAAAAGCTTTTACGCCAGAACCTACAAGCAAAATGACGAACTGGTGATTACAGAGGGCAAAAGACCAAGACGTTCCAGTTTTGAATCCTACATCGAACTTTATATCCCGAAAGACTATACCGGCAGTTTATCCCTACATTCTACAAGCGGAACCATTCAATCGGAAATCGCTCTGAATTTATCCGGTGATTTCAGCGTGGATACAACGAACGGCAGGGTGATAATTTCAAATACAAAGGCAGCAAAGCTAGGGGCAGCCAGTACAAATGGGAGCTTGAGCTTTGAGAATATTGCTGCAGACGAAATAAGCGTGAAGACGACCAATGCCACAACCTCCTTGAAGCAGGTCAACGGAGTCATCCATTATCAATCAAAGGGAGGAAAACTGACCGCCGCCGAGCTTCTGGGCTCCGGTTCCTTCAACGCCTCCGGGGAAGGCTCCATTGATCTTTCTTTTACAGATGTGACCAGTGATATTTTTGCGTACTCCAAAAATGGAACGCTTACGGTAACGCTTCCCAAGGAACTAGCGTTCAAATTTTCAGCCACGACCAAAGAAGGCTCTATTGATACCAATTTTTCAGATCAGCTTGCAATGACGAAGAACACTTATGCCGGAGCTGTCGGAACTTCTCCTGCTATAACCATAGAACTGGAAACCCGGAATGGAGCTATTAAAGCAGTAAGGTGACAATATGAAAAAGGACGATAAGACAACAAGTAAATTAATCATTGCTGTGGCTGTATTTTTTTCTCTGATCCTTATATTAAGTCTAATTTCACTTCCTTATATCAATCTTTTGACAGAGCCGGAAGTACAGCAAAAATTAAAAGAATGGGTTGCCTCTTTCGGGATAGGAGGGTGGTTTCTTGTTCTCGGTATTCAGATCCTCCAGATTGTAATCGCATTCATACCCGGAGAACCTGTTGAGATTGCAGCGGGAGTATTGTACGGAGGTTTTGGCGGTTTATTCCTTTGCCTGCTGGGGTGCGTAATTGCATCTTCCGGTGTCTTTAAACTCTCCCAAAGATTTGGTACGCCTCTGGTGGCAAAGCTGTTTCAGAAAAAGAGGCTGGATGAATTTGCTTTTCTAAAAGACGCGAAGAAGCTGCAGACCATTGTTTTTATCCTATTTTTGATTCCGGGAACCCCAAAAGATATGCTGACCTATATCGTAGGCACAACACCTATGAAGCTGACGCAGTTTTTGGTTCTTTCCACGTTTGCGCGCATTCCCTCCGTCATATCCTCTGCCTTTATTGGTTCTACCCTACGACAGGGCGAATGGAAGCTCGCGGCTCTGCTTTTTACCTTAACCGCAGTTTTTGGTATTGCAGGGATAAGCTACAAGGAACGCATGGTTGGCTTTTGCAAAAAACTTGGCCGAAGAATGAAGGGTACAGAGCATGAAGAAGAAACTCTATAAGGGAACGGCCCTTGACTTGATCCAGGCAGCCTATATGGAACGTCATGTCCCCTTAATATATTGCTATATGTTACTTGATACGGCGATTGATATTAACCGATTAAAACAGGCGGTAAGAAATACGGCAAAAATAGTTCCACAGATTTTATGCCGGTATGATGCTAGAAAAAACACCTGGCTTCCAGCCAAATACGATAGTAATTCTATTGTTCAAGTTGTTTCAGAGCAGCCATGTTATGAGGATTTAATATGGGATTTACGAATAGGACCGCAGCTTAGGATTCATATTTACCGTCAAAAGTCAGGAGATTTTCTGCAAATAGCTATGAGTCACATTCTAACCGATGGCGCAGGCTTTCAGCAATATCTCTCCCTGCTGTGTGAATTTTATAATGAACAAACTTTACAAGTCATCAACGAAGTAAACTCTCGAAGCCTGAACCCGCTGCTTTTTCATACTCCTCTAAACAGGTTAATGTACAGCAAAAGCCACGCCGAAAAAGGGAATATGGCAGCAGTTCTACCCTTGGATCAAGCCTCGGCAATGCTCCATTCTATTAAGGTTATCTTATCCGAAGAGCAGCTGAATTCCCTACAGGAAAAAGCGAAGAGCCTACAGATAACTTTGAATGATTTATTTATGGCTTCCTATGTTTATGCTTTGAAATCCTTTTCCTTACAGAGTGACATTGTTTTGCCTTGTCCGGCTGATTTAAGAAAATTTCATACACAAAAAGGTCAGCTGACAATTGCAAATATGACCGGTAAATATTTGTGTCATATTTCTCCTTCAAAGTCAGATAGCTTAAAGGAACTCACGCTAGCGATACATCAGGAAATGGAACAAATGAAATCCCAATATGCCTGTTTTCATTTCATTTCGTTATTACATCTGTTATATAGGGTACTGCCGGTGAATCTCTTACAAAATATCACGAGAGCGTTCTATTCTATAGAGCAAATCTCTTACACCAATATGGGAAGATTGGAGGAGCAGCAAATACTTTTTCAAGATATAGTAATCAAGGAATGTTATCTATGTGGTACTTACAGGAAAGCACCTTCGTTTCAGGTTTCCATCAGCACCTATAAGAACACTTGCACAATGGCCGTAAATCTGTACGGTACAAATTATCAAAGAAATACCGGAATGCAATTACTAAATGATATGAAATCCGCTTTATTAGATGAATTATGATACGGTATGAATCGTTAAAAGGAAGTGTTAAAGGAGGTTATAAAGGAAGCATTCAAGGAAGCGTTTTACGAATTGGAGCAGGAAGCAGCAGATAGGAGAATCACTACCGAATAAATTACAAAAGAAATTACTGATACTCCCTTAATTAGATTAGGGGTTTTAATTTGAGGAAAATCCTGTATAATTATATTAATCGTCGTGTATTTCGGAAAGATAAATAGCAGCTGACAATTATAACTTGAAGAGTTTCATTTTCTTCAAAAAGGAAGGTGGAAATGAAAAAACTGTTTATATGCTCTCTTTTGCTTATGATAATAGACCAAATCGCCAAATTATTTGTTACAACTTATTATATCAATGCGAATATCCTACTAATCCCACACATTCTGCTTTTTCGTCCTGTTCAGAATACCAACTTGAATTGGATTGCCAGCATGCTTGAATATGACACGCCGATATTATTTATGTTATTGATGCAGGCCTTTGCACTAGGACTCATCCTAGTACTTCATCGCTATCTTTCTTATCTCTGGAAGCAGAGCAGTAAGCCGTTAAATGGAATGTTAGTTTCCTTTATGGCAGGTATCGCCTGCTCGTTCATTGATGTAGCTTTTTGGGGTGGAAGCTGGGATTTTATACGTTTCTTTAATTGGTTCACTTTCGATTTAAAAGACGTTTATTTGAATATTGGGTTGGTTTTTCTATTGATTTACATTGTAAACTATTATCAAAGAATCGACTGCAAAATGATTACTGAACAAAGGAAACAAACGAGTCTGTGGATTTGGATCAGGAAAGGTATGCCTTTCTCGCCCACTGAAGAAGAGGAGTTATCTTAAGGGTATATTAATAAAGTGTTTACAGCCGTTTGATGAAACATCATAATTTTACAAAAGATGAAGTAAAGGAAAAGGAGAAAATGTGGAATGAGATATTTTATAGTTGATGCATTTACAGAAGAGTTATTTCGGGGAAATCAAGCAGGTGTCTGTTTACTCGATGCATGGCTTGATGCTTCCATCCTGCATCCAAACGAGGCGGTAAATTATATTGCAAAAATCAGGATGATAGAGTCAAAATTTCAGGCTATGCAACGATTTACCTGGAGGGTCATATTAAGCTCGATTAACCGAATGAATTCGCATTGGAAGCGACGCTCCATTTTTAATTATGTATTCTAAAATATTATAAACCAAGGGGCAGTTGTAAAATGGTGCTCTGGGGATATGGCAAGCCTATGCCCCAGAGCTATCTTTTGCAACTGCCTAATTTGTTCGATATGCATTCAAATAATGTTACGGAAAGAGGCATAATATAGATAAAATTGTAAACTTCCTTGTGTGTATTAGTAAAATATGGTATTATTGTTGTTAGTTTATATTTGGTTGTTTTTAGAAATATTGCAATTTAGATTACCGGAGTTGAAGGTCTCATAAGCATCCAGAACCGACTAGGAAGGTGTGGGTTAATGAAAAAGTATTTTATTATGTTATTATTTGTAGGTATGTGCCTCCTATGTGGCTGTAATAGTAAAAAATCACTTACAGGCCAGGTAGTCGAAGTTATTACAGGAACGGATTCTACTTATCCGCAATATGTTATTCTTACCGAAGAGGGGAAAGAAATTGGTATTATTATGGATGATCAAACACAGGTATGGTCATTTATAAATAAATTTGATGTGGACGCTTTTCAAAATGGAATTATGACCGATGTCATGATTTCCGTTAAATCCAACAAACCCTCCGTTTCAATGAATGCATCAGGCAAAAAAATAAAAGCATATCTCGCCAATGATATCGAGATTTCTGCTGTCCTTACCAAGGCTGCAGTGCATTTGTCCGACGGGACAAGTGCAGATATGTGGGAATATTTCGACTACAGAGTTTATCAATTAAGTGATGGCACCAAGCTACTGCGTGTACAGACTCCATCCGGCCCCAATCAGGTATATGTTGGAGGGCTTGAAAATTTTGATGATTTATCAGAAACAGCAAAAACCAATGTGCTTGCCTTTTATGCGGATCAGAGCTTGCTTTACGATGTTAATAGTGAACTGGAACGAGCGTACGCTGAATATCAGCAAACCAAAATCAAGACCGAATTCAATTCTTTCATGCTGTCACAGGACATTGTACCAGCTGCTTCCAACGATAAAGTGATATATTTTTTGACTTCTGTACAACTCCCTATTGACGGAAAAAATGGTCAAGAGATACGACTTGGTGCTGCCTTTGACCGAGAAACAGGTAAGCATATCAATAATTGGGAGCTTTTCTCCTGCTCGAAAGAAGAAGTGATACAAACAATTCTTGACAGTGCACAGATTACTGATGTAGTACTGAGAGCTGAAATGGAGAAAGCATTTGCTCCTGAATATATCATTCTATGTCCAGATAACCTTGAGGTATCTTTCCCTGCTGGGACATTACCCAGTCAGGAACAAGCCTATATGCTAGGCTTGGATTATAATGAGGAACTATCGCGAATCCTAAATACATGGGCAATTCCAAGCCACAGAGAGTAGTAAAGGTATTGTTGAACGAAAAGATTAAACT
>JAEWMZ010000426.1 GCA_023392995.1 Bacillota bacterium | reverse complement strand
CCAAATTCAGAATTAACAACATTGTTCAGACGCTCTAACAATCCCTGGTCAATGAACTGATTGAAGAAATTCATCTCCTCCGGTGCATGCTCCAGTACATAACGGATTACATACTTAAGCATTCCTTCTGCCATTGCCATATCATCTTTTAGATCTGCGAATGCAATCTCCGGCTCAATCATCCAGAACTCAGCCGCATGCCTGGTAGTATTGGAATTCTCAGCACGGAAGGTTGGTCCAAAGGTATAGATATTCTTAAAGGCCATCGCATAGGTTTCCCCATTTAACTGGCCACTTACGGTCAAGTTGGTCTCTTTTCCAAAGAAGTCCTGGCTATAATCAATGGCTCCATCTTCTGTTTTCGGAAGGTTGTCTACATCCAGTGTAGTAACACGGAACATTTCACCGGCTCCCTCACAGTCACTTCCTGTAATGATTGGTGTATGAACATATACAAAGTCTCTGTCCTGGAAGTATTGATGAATCGCATAAGCTATCATAGAGCGTACACGAAATACTGCCTGGAACGTATTTGTTCTGGCTCTTAAATGTGTCATGGTTCTAAGATACTCCAGCGTATGTCTCTTCTTCTGCAATGGATAATCTGCCGTGGAGGCTCCTTCTACAGTAACCTCCTCCGCTTGAATCTCAAAGGGTTGTTTTGCCTGAGGAGTTGCTACCAGCATACCCTTAACGATGATGGCAGAGCCTACGTTTAATTTAGAAACAGCTGCGAAATTCTCCAGCGTATCATGATATACAACCTGAAGCGGTTCAAAATAAGTTCCATCATTTAAAACCACAAAGCCGAAGGTCTTGGAATCTCTGACACTTCTGACCCAGCCTCCGACAGACACCTGTTTGCCGATATATTGTTCTTTGTTGCGATATAATTCTCTGATATCTAATAACTCCATAATAATATACTCCTTTGTTATACGATTAAGGTATTCTTATCTAGTATAGCACAAGTTTAAGATATTTCAAGGATAGCTGATTCGCGTAAATAATATTTAACTTTCAACCTTTAAATCCAACTTTCACCTTTTAAATCCAACTTTTCAGCATCTTTTTCCAACAATAGCCGTTAAAATATCTTTCCTATCTCTGCTTTTACTTTCTATAAAATTTACTGCCTCATTAATATTCCCCAGGGAATGTGCATCTGAATTTGTGATGATATTACACTGCTGTAAGTACGGATTTTTCTGACTAATCCTCTCCTTGTTCGCCAGATTGGCAAACTCAGCTGCTTGAAAATCCGCATCTGGCGGAACAAATCCCAGATTGGAGATTAAGCTATTGGAATTCTTATCAATATGAGCCGGAATATAGATGCCATGGAACTTCTCCATTAAGCTTCCAAGCTCATCAAAGGAGATATCCGTTGCATTAATTAACAGCCAAGGCTCCTTTCCAACTTGTCTATCCTCTTCATCATAGATCTCCTGTTTTCCAAAGGCTCTCTCATCGTTCGGATACCGCATCAGTTTCGCATACACATAGGCATCAAAGCGAAGAGCATCCTGCAAATCTTCAAACAGGCACAACGCATGTACCTCTTCCATCGTACAGATCTCCATACCCGGAATTGCTATAATATCATATTCTTTCGCCCACTTCATTACCGCAGGGCAGTTTCTACAGGTATTATGATCTGTAACAGCAATTACCTCCAAGCCTTTCAGCGCTGCCATTCCAACGATATTTGCCGGTGTCATATCCTCATCGCCGCAGGGAGACAGACAGGAGTGGATATGAAGATCATAGGACAGCCTAAGCATGTTGCTCCTGATATATTTTAAGGGTCGCCTCAAAGATAGGAAGCTCCGTAGCAAATACCGTAATTCCCTGCTCCTTTGCCTTCTGTATTGCCTGCTCATCCAGCTTGCTGCCTTCTGCAAGAATAATGCAGGCGGCATCGGCCAGAGCAGCAACTGCAAGGGTATTCATATTCCCCATTACGGTCACCCAGGCAGAGTCCGCTGGCATTCTTCCCATGGCAATACTCAGCAGATCACAGCAATAAGGGGCTTTAATCTCCCTGTCAGAACCTTCCCCTTCATTCAGCACATAAAATCCACATTTCTCAACAAGCTCACTCACCTTCATACGAACACCCGTACCTTTCAATTTTTGAGAACCCATTCAAAAATTGAACAGGCCTTAAGCTTCTCTCACCGCGTATATTAGATAAACTTCGCGTACCAAGCTTCCTACTCATACTGTCCTAAGAGCATACCCGTGCTCTTACTTTTTTGTGTCTAATTTTATCAGCTCATCTGTCAGCTTGTGGATGTAATCACGAAGAATATGGATGCAAGCCTGTTCATTGGCAACTCCACGTACGATATCCTCTGCCAAAGCCTTGCAGGTTGGTGCTCCGCAGGAGCCGCAGTCCAGCTTCGGAAATAAGTTGCAAAGCTCCTCCACCCTTGTCATATTGGCAATACTCTCCTTCATGTCATTACCAAGCTTAAAGACCGGTTCATATTTCACCTCATCTGTCCAGTAAGCCTCCTCACAGCGATCTCCATACAGATGGTTGCAGGCCACGGGCAGATATTTACGTAGTCTCTTAAGTCTTACCTTAGCCAAATATGGATTCTCTACTGTCAAAACACCTCCGACACAGCCTCCCGCACAGGCGTTCAGCTCTATGAATTCAAGATTATCAAATTTTTGATCCTCCAGATCCTCCAGTATCTTGATGACATTCTCAATCCCATCTGCCGCCAGATAATTATCGGATAGCAAGCTTCCGGCTTCTCCACCGGTACTTCCCCAGCCTATACCGATTCGCCCGGAGATACTTAGTTCCTCTACGTCATCGATACTCTGCTTCATATAGGGCAATAAGATCGGATAGATTTCCTTAATGGCAAGTACACCATCAATTTCACTATGATCAATCCCAATGGGTGATTTCACAGCTGTCATCTTCGCAGGACATGGTGATATAAAGATAATTCCAATCTTCTCCTTTGGAAGTCCCGTCTCCTTCATTGCCTTTTCTCTTGCCAACGATGCCGCCAGGTCAACCGGCGCACAGATCGGTAGAAGATGCTCGATGAGGTTTGGAAATCGAACCTGAATCAGCCGCACCACAGAAGGACAGGCGGTACTGATAATAGGCCACTGCTCCTTATGCTGGGACAAGTAACTCCTTGATAATTCAGAAACCAGCTCCGCTGCACCGCTCACCTCATATACATCATCAAAGCCCATTTTCTTCAATGCTGTGAGTACAATGTTAATATCATCCAGATGATTAAATTGTCCGTATAAAGAAGGTGCTGGTAACGCTACTGTGTATTCAAACTTCTTCATAATCTCAGGTGAGTCATAGGTAGCTTCCTTGGCGTGATGAGGACATACTCGAATGCACTCTCCACAATCAATACAAAACTCCTTCGTAATTGCAGCTTTCCCATTCCTAACCCGGATGGCCTGTGTCGGGCACCGTTTGATGCAATTGATACATCCCATACATAGGTCTTCTTTTAACCGAACTGATGTAAAAAACTTACCCATATAAAACCATGCCTTTCTAAACAACCTGCAGAGCAATTTCTAAAGCCCAGCCGCTGCAACGTCATTCGTGAAATACCTGACTAAACCATTCTTACCTTCATTGTCACCGTGGTTCCTTCCCCGAGAACACTCTCTATCTTCATATCGTCCGTATATCGTTTCATATTGGGAAGACCCATTCCGGCGCCAAAACCCAGGGAGCGAATATTATCCGGAGCTGTCGAATACCCTGCCTGCATAGCAAGCTCAATATTCTCAATGCCCGGTCCTTGATCCTTTAGTATCATTATTATCTCTTCAGGAGATATGATAACATCAATTGTTCCCCCAAAAGCATGAATTACCATATTGATCTCACCCTCATACATGGCAATCGCCACTTTTCTGACAATTTCAGGATCAACTCCCATCTTTTTAAGATTACTCTTCACACTGCTGGATGCTTCTCCTGCTCTGGTAAAATCATCTGCGGGAACCTCATATGACATTACTATCGTATCCTTGTTCATTTATAATCAGGACCTCCTCGCAAGCCTTTTTCAAAAAGCATTCCACAAGCGGAAAACATCCTGTGGCCAGAAGTAAGGATTGCGATTTCTTTCTCTTTCGCCATCTCTATCATTGCTTCATCGGGTAACTTTCCTCTTACAAAAACGATACAGATGATATCCATCATCTCACAAGTACGTATTACCTGCAAATTGCATAGTCCGGTGAGCAATACGGACTGATCCTTCATAAAGGCCAGCACATCACTCATCATGTCCGAACCGCAGGCTGTGTGTACTTCTCTGTCACCCCACTCTTCGCCGACAACGAATTCTGCCGCTATTATTTCCTTGATGTCTTTTATTGTCATAAAATCCTCCATTTTGTGCAGAGCACCTTCTCATATTCCCTTACACGCATCCTTGTGGCTGATTTTTATTCTCTGAGAGCACTCTGGACTACACGCTACATATATATGATTTATTAAAAAATTTACGATTACTATTTTTTTCATAGGTATTTAGACAAGCCTTAAGAAACGGAACCGCTGAATACTTCAAAGGAGCTGGCCGGAACTTTTTTTGCCATAACCAAAGCCGTTGTAGCATTTGCCAGCAATGCTTTATAATCTCCGGAGTTTCGGTGCATTGTAATTCCTATACTTATGACAAGACTATTCTTTGTATGTTCATAGGAGTGGATTTCTTCAATTGCTTTACAAAGCTGATCTGCTATTTCATATACTTTCTTATCCGAAGCAACATCCTTCACATATACAACGAACTCACTATAGCTAAGCCTTCCAATGATGTCACTGGTACGAAAGAAATTCTTTAGCACTCTTCCAACTGAGGTCATAACATTCTCTCCGTCAATGTTACTTCTTACTTCATTAATGCCTTTAAAGTTTCTGATATCAATCATTAATAAAGCGTTAATTGAATTATCAGCCTGTTTGGCGACTGCTTCTTTTATCATAATCTCAGCGGATTCTCTTGTACAGACATTAGAAACAACATCCAGCTGGGGATTATGGCTCACCGGCTCTTCCCTGCCTGATCTGATCACCATGGCAGCGACCTTTCCTACAACCTTATAGGGATTCCGGTTATCATCCAGTATGATAGAGACATAGCAAATGTACCAGGTAGGAACACCATCCTTTCCGATTAATCTGAGTTCAAATCTTACCTGCTTCCTTCCATTCATCATACTATTGAAAATGGATATCACCGCCGGTAATTCTTCCTGATGTATTATTTTCGTCTTTTCCAGCCTCTTACGAAAGCCGGTCATCACATTCTCCTTCCCAAAGATCTCACGGAATTGTTCTGAAAACACCAACTTATCAGCGGCAATTTCATATTCAAAAAACAATTCTCTTGAAAGATCGGAAATGATCCGGTGATACTCATTCGTTTGCTCTAGTTTTTTATAGTCAACCATAAGGTAGGTTACGTCTACTGCCGCACAGTAGTAGACTTGTACTTCCTTTTTATCCCTCTGGTAGGTCTCTTCTGCTTTACTCCCTGAGATCATTACCCAACGAAAGCTACCGTCCTGCTGCAATACCCGGAAATGAAAATTAATCATATTATCCTTGCGCTGCTTCTCACGAGCGAGCTGCTGGGTTAAACTAATAATATCTGCGGAATAAACGAAACGAAGCAGGGAAGCTGGTAATTGAATGCTTGTCCTATCCGCCACCTTCATTATCATAGAGAAAAACTTGTCTGTTGCATAAATAAGAGTTAGCATATCATCAAATGCAATCTTTGCAACGCCTCCTGGTGACGATTGTACTAATTGGATATATTGTTGCTCATCTAGTGCTTCCATGGTCTCGCCTTTCTGTACCTAGTATAAATTATCAAATTCTGCCGTTTTCCTTATGAAATATAGGCGCTTCCTTTGCGCCCTTCCTCTTGATTGCAGGAGCCTTCGCTCCTGTTATTAAATTACTGGAAAATGTGCTAATATTCGGCTGCTTCTAACTGTTAGAATGTGCCTTTTATTCCTCTAGTATAATAGCTCTATTATATATCAAAATATACGTAAATTCAATCTTTTAATCCTCTTGTCCATTGCTGAATCCTACAAGATTTTACTTGTCCTTTTTCTCTATTTATACATCTTGCATACACGTATTTTCATATAAATCCAGATTGTTGTTAATTATTTTTGTAGATTTTTTAACACACTTGTGGTATACTGTCAATGTTTGTGTGGCGACACGATTTTATTCAAGGAGGTTTTATAATGGGAATGCAAAATAGTACAGTACCTTTTGCAGGAACAAGAGAGCAGGAAACTGCCCTTTTAACTGTCATTGCTGAGCACAAGGATGACAGAGGCGCACTCATGCCGATATTGCAAAAGGCACAAGGAATCTATGGCTATCTTCCAATCGAAGTTCAGACCATCATTTCTAACGAATTGAATGTACCATTGGAAAAAGTTTATGGTATTGTAACATTCTATTCACAATTCTCCCTTAACCCTAAGGGCAAATTCAACATTTCAGTCTGTCTTGGAACCGCTTGCTATGTAAAAGGTTCAGGTGACATTTTTAACAAATTCAAGGATTTACTTGGTGTTGAAGATGGCGGCTGTACTGCAGACGGCAAGTTTTCACTTGAGTCCTGCCGTTGTATCGGCGCATGCGGACTTGCACCTGTATTAACTGTTAATGAAGATGTTTATGGTAAGTTAACTGTTGACGATGTAGAAGGTATTTTAAAGAAATACGAATAGTATGATGACAGAAATTTCTCTTAATGTATTAGATATAGCGAATAACTCAATACGAGCAGACGCTGCTTTCATTGAAATAACTGTTCAGATACAAAGAGATCAGGATGCGCTGACGATAATTATCTCGGATAATGGGTGCGGTATGACGCAGGAGCAGCTAAAGCAGGTAGAAGATCCCTTCTTTACCACCCGTACCACCAGAAAAATCGGGCTTGGTGTGCCATTTTTTAAGTTGGCGGCATTAAGTACCGGCGGAAGCTTTCAGATCGATTCTACATTGGGAGTTGGAACTACAATAACTGCTGTTTTTGGTCTGTCCCATATTGACCGAATGCCCTTAGGCGACATGAACAGCACAATTCATACATTAATTACTTTGAATACTCATATTGATTTCCTCTATACATATCGATTCGATGGAAATCAGTTTACACTTGATACCAGGGAATTTCGTCAGATTCTAGGAGATGTTCCTTTAAATTCCCCGGAAGTAACCGCTTATATAAAAGAATACTTAACTGAAAATCAAAATGAAACGGACGGTGGGTATCGTATTTAGGTATTGCTCGTCCTCAACCAAGGCAGGATCGTACTACTTTGGTTTTGTAACTTTATAATATATCATAAGCCGTAAACTGTATGTTTACGAAACTATTAACCTTATATATTTGCTTTTCAAAAGGCTAAGTCTTTGCTATTAGTAAATTTTAATGAGTTAATATCTATTTGGAGGTCTATTTTCCTCCTCAGTCACTGTAAATAATCTAATTTCATAAAGGAGGATTAGCATGAAATCTCTAGAAGAGCTCAAAGCAATCAGAGAAAAAATGCAGGGTCAGATCGGAATTCGCAGCGAGTCCAGCGACCAGACCCGTGTTGTGGTAGGTATGGCTACCTGTGGTATTGCCAGCGGCGCAAGACCAGTTCTTACCGCACTTTCCGATGCAGTTCAGACCAAGGGTCTGACAAATGTATCCGTAACACAGACCGGATGTATCGGCTTATGCCAATATGAGCCTATCGTAGAAATATTCGAGCCTGGCAAGGATAAAGTAACCTATATCAAAATGACACCGGAGAAGGCTCTGGAAGTATTAGACCAGCACTTAATCCGTGGTCAGGTAGTTCAAAAATATACAATCGCCGAGGTACTCGGTTAATCTGAAGGAGGACACACTATGTATCGTTCACATGTGTTAGTTTGCGGTGGTACCGGATGTACTTCCTCAGGAAGTGCCAAGATCATCGAAACACTGCAGGCTGAAATTAATAAGAATGGTCTTAAAGAAGAAGTTGCCGTTGTGCAAACAGGTTGCCACGGACTTTGTGCTTTAGGTCCTATCGTTATCATTTACCCGGAAGCATCTTTTTATGCAATGGTTAAGGAAGAAGATATTGCTGAGATCGTTTCCGAGCATTTAGCAAAGGGACGTATCGTAACCCGTCTATTATACAAAGAAATGGTGACTGAGGATGGTCTCAAATCCTTAAATGAAACCGCATTCTATAAAAAACAGCACAGAATCGCTCTGCGTAACTGTGGTGTAATCAATCCAGAAAACATCGACGAGTACATCGGTACCGGCGGTTATGAAGCTCTTGGTAAGGTATTAACCGAGTTCACACCGGATCAGGTAATCCAGTCCATCCTAGACAGCGGTCTTCGTGGTCGCGGCGGCGGCGGTTTTCCTACCGGTTTAAAGTGGAAGCTTGCTAAGGGTAATGACGCAGATCAGAAATATGTTTGCTGTAATGCCGATGAAGGTGATCCGGGTGCCTTCATGGATCGTTCCGTATTAGAGGGTGATCCTCATGTCGTACTTGAGGCTATGGCAATTGCAGGCTATGCAATTGGTGCAACCCAGGGCTACATCTATGTTCGTGCAGAATATCCAATCGCTGTAGATCGTCTTGAAATTGCAATAAAGCAGGCTAGAGAATATGGCTTACTGGGCAAGAACATCTTTAACAGCGGCTTTGATTTTGACGTTGATATCAGACTTGGTGCTGGTGCCTTCGTTTGCGGTGAGGAAACCGCACTTATGACCTCCATTGAAGGTAACCGTGGTGAGCCACGTCCTCGCCCTCCGTTCCCTGCTCAAAAGGGTCTGTTCCAGAAGCCTACTATCTTAAACAATGTTGAGACCTATGCTAACATTCCTCAGATTATCTTAAACGGTCCGGAATGGTTTGCAAGCATGGGTACTGAAAAGTCCAAGGGAACCAAGGTATTCGCTCTTGGTGGTAAGATCAATAATACCGGTCTTGTTGAAATTCCTATGGGTACACCACTTCGCGAGGTTATTGAAGAGATCGGTGGCGGTATCCCCAATGGTAAGAAGTTTAAAGCAGCTCAGACCGGCGGTCCTTCCGGCGGATGTATCCCTGCTTCTCATTTTGATATTCCAATTGATTACGATAACCTGATCAGCATCGGTTCCATGATGGGTTCCGGCGGTCTGATCGTAATGGATGAAGACAACTGTATGGTTGATATTGCAAAATTCTTCTTAGAGTTCACAGTAGATGAATCCTGCGGTAAATGTACTCCTTGCCGTATCGGCACCAAGCGTCTGCATGAAATTCTTGACAAGATTACAAATGGTCAGGGAACCATGGAAGACCTTGATAAAATGGAAGAGCTTTGCTACTACATTAAAGAAAACGCACTTTGCGGCCTTGGTCAGACAGCTCCTAACCCAGTTTTATCAACCTTACGCTACTTTAAAGATGAATATGTTGCTCATGTGGTTGATAAGAAATGTCCTTCCGGCGTTTGTAAAGCCCTGCTTTCCTATGTAATTGAAGCTGACAAGTGTAAGGGCTGTACCTTATGTGCAAGAGTTTGTCCAAACAATGCAATTGAAGGAAAGGTGAAGGAAGTTCATCTTATCGATCAGAGTAAGTGTATCAAGTGCGGCGCTTGTATGGAAAAATGCAGATTTGGCGCTATCTCTAAGAAATAAGAGATTTGCAGCTAATTTCATGAACAGAGATTATGAAGCAGTATAGTCCCTAAAACACGCACAAAATATCCCTTTTAAATATAATTTCGAAGATAGCGTTTGGATGAAAATGAATCATTTTTATCCTGTGATTAGAACTGTCCCAGTGTGAAGAAAAAACCATCTTCACACGGAAAGAACTCCAAAATGAAATCCATTGGAATTTCATTTTGAACTTCTTTCAAGTTTTTTACCGCCAAAAATCGGCGGAATGTCACTAGCATGACAGAATGGAGGTTGTTAATGGAAACTGTTAATATAAAAATAAATGGTATGCCCGTAGAAGCACCTAAGGGCGCCACTATTTTAGAAGCAGCTAAGCTTGCCCACATTGATATTCCTACCCTTTGCTTTTTAAAGGACATCAATGAAATCGGTGCCTGCCGGATCTGCGTTGTAGAAGTAAAAGGCGCTAGAAGCCTTGTAGCTTCCTGTATGTACCCTATTGCTGAAGGTATGGAAATTACAACAAATTCTCCTAAGGTTCTGGATTCCCGCAGAAAAACCTTAGAGCTTATCTTATCCGACCATGATAGAAAATGTTTATCCTGCGTTCGCAGCGGCAGCTGTGAACTTCAGACTTTATGTTCAGACCTTAAAGTGGAAGAAGAGGATCTTTATGATGGTGAGCGCACCCGTTATGAGTTAGATACAACTGCTGCTCATATGGTACGTGATAATAACAAATGTATTCTTTGCAGACGCTGTTCTGCTGTATGCGAAACAATGCAGGGCATCGGCGTAATCGGTGCCAACGAGCGTGGTTTTGCTACCAATATCTCCTGTGCTTTTGATATGGGTCTGGCTGAAACCAGCTGTGTATCTTGCGGACAGTGTATCGCGGTATGTCCTACCGGCGCACTTTACGAGAAGGATTCCACCGATGAGGTATTTGCTGCTCTTGCTGATCCTGATAAATTTGTAGTGGTTCAGACCGCTCCTGCTGTTCGTGCAGCACTTGGCGAAGCTTTCGGTCTTCCGATCGGTACGAATGTACAGGGCAAGATGGTTGCAGCACTCCGCCGCTTAGGCTTTGCGAAGGTGTTTGATACCGATTTCTCAGCTGACTTAACCATTATGGAAGAAGCTAACGAATTACTGGATCGTATCAATAATGGCGGTAAACTGCCTTTAATCACCTCCTGTTCACCAGGCTGGGTAAAATACTGCGAGCACTATTATCCGGATATGTTAGAGAACTTATCCAGCTGTAAGTCTCCTCAGCAGATGTTTGGTGCTATTACCAAGACCTACTATGCAGAGAAGATCGGTATTGATCCTTCAAAGATCGTTATGGTAAGTGTAATGCCATGTACCGCTAAGAAATTCGAGATCGGCAGAGAAGATCAGAGTGCTGCAGGTGTTCCAGACGTGGATATCTCCATCACGACCCGTGAGCTTGCTAACATGATCGACCGTGTAGGTCTTAACTTCATATCTCTTCCAGAAGAAGATTTTGATGATCCCCTTGGCAGATCAACAGGCGCAGGTGTTCTCTTTGGCGCTACCGGTGGTGTTATGGAAGCTGCTCTTAGAACCGCAGTTGAAGTATTAACCGGCGAAGAGCTTGCCAGTCTTGATTTTAAAGAGGTAAGAGGAACAAAGGGTATCAAGGAAGCGGTTTATAATGTTGCTGGTATGGATATTAAGGTAGCAGTTGCTTCCGGTCTTGCAAATGCAAGAGAACTCCTTGAGGATGTAAAATCAGGTAAGGCTGATTATCATTTCATCGAGATCATGGGTTGCTCCGGTGGTTGTGTAAACGGCGGCGGACAGCCTCAGCAGCCTAGCTCTGTTCGTAACTTCAGCGACATCAGAGCACTTCGTGCAAAAGCACTTTATGATATTGATGCCAACATGCCTCTTAGAAAATCTCATGAGAATCCATCCATTAAGCTTCTCTATGATGAGTATCTTGAGAAGCCAGGCAGCCACAAGGCACATCATCTATTGCACACAAGCTATGTAGAGAGAAGTGTTAATAAAAGCTTTAAATAAAAGTTCCAACCAGGTTTAAGATATAAGATGGGTTTAAGATAATGTTTCGATCGTATCTTTTATAAAAGCACTAGCAATAAATATTTTCATAAACTGTCTTTTCCTTATGGATCATAGAACCTATATGTGCTGTGCTCCCGGTATTAAGAACATGGTTTTGCTCCTGTCATTAAGGATAGGAACTATTTAGCCTCTGTTATAAATCTAAGGAACGTATTGCATAGGAACCATTTTGCAATACGTTCTTTTTATTCCTCTGCTATAGTAACAGAAACCATGCTATTTGTTGATATATGCCCCATTCATAATTCTTCCATCGATGAACCCTTACATTTTAGTTGTCTCTGGCATATACTATTAAATAAAAATTTAACATAAATAGTACTAGTAATTATTACTATTTATTGTTATAATTGCTTCACAATAAAATATAATAAAATACGTGCTAGGAACAAGAAAGGAAACAAGTTACTATGAAGATGAAATGGAAAATCGTATTATCTTTTATGCTATTATTAGTAACCATTACCATTTTTACCAGTTTTGTGGTAAGAAATTTGATCACAAGCCTGATCGCAGAGGAGAAATCCACCGAGCTTTCAAACTACTCTTCCCTCGGTCTGTCGCTTTTCAATTCTGAATATCCCGGTAATTGGAGCTTAGATGGTGATAACCTGTATAAGGGTGATATTCTAATGAATGATAATTTTGAAGTGGTGGATGACTTCTCAAAGAATACTGGTATTTTATCAACACTCTTTGCTATGGATACAAGAATATCAACTACGGTGAAGGATGAAGCGGGCAGCAGAAAGATCGGTACAAAAGCCTCTGATGCAGTTGTTCAAAAGGTACTAAAAAACGGCGATAGCTATATTGGCACAGCCAATATCCTAGGTCGCGATGCAACTACCTATTATATTCCACTCAAGGACAGTCAGGGAAACGTTGTAGGAATGTGGTTCGTAGGGATTTACGCTGATGATGTAAAAGCCGCAATTACTGATGCAATGACTGCAATATCCGCTTTCCTATTAGTTCTCACACTCCTCGGCTCCATTGTAACCTATTTGATAGGCGCAAAAATGACGAAGGGTTATCTCGACATCAAGCAAAAACTGCACAACCTGGAAAACGGTAACTTTAATGTTGAGCTGGACGAAGCTTTCTTAAAGCGTAAGGATGAAATCGGTGATATCACCCGTTCTTTTCTGCACACGCAGGATAAGATCAAGAGTGTTATAGCAACCATCAAGTCAGAAACAACCGAGATAGCTGCCTCCTCAGATACCTTAGTAGAGAGCGCGAATCATGTTCATCGTGATGTTGAGGATATCTCCGCCACCACAGAGGAGCTCTCCGCCGGAATGGAGGAAACAGCTGCTTCTGCCCAGGAAATGAATGCTGCATCTCTTGCGATCAGTGATGAGGCAAAGCGTGTTTCCGAAATGGCTAAGGACGGGTTAAATGTTGCTTCCGATATTAAAGTCCGTGCCCAGGCACTAAAAGAGGAAGCTCTGCAATCCCAAAAGACAACTATCGAGATGTATGACAAAACCAATAAAAAGCTGCGACAATCCATACATAAGGCTGCTGCTATTGAAGAAATCCGAACCCTGTCTCAAACCATTTTAAATATTACAGCCCAGACAAACCTCTTAGCTCTCAATGCTTCCATTGAAGCGGCCAGAGCCGGAGAAGCCGGCAGGGGCTTTGCCGTGGTTGCAAATGAAATCAGTAATTTAGCTCATAACTCCAAGAACGCCGTTTCGCAAATCGATGTGATCAGCAGTGATATATCCAATGCGGTAAAGGACATCGTATCCGATTCAGAAACCTTACTAGCCTTTGTTGATAACAAGGTGATAAAAGATTATGAGATATTGGTAAAAACGGGGGAACAATATCACCAGGATGCCAATACGATTGATGAAATGGTAAATGAGATTAAAAACTCTGCATTGCAGCTAGATGAGTCTGTTTCCTACATTCAGCAGTCCATTCATGAAATAACCTCCGCGGCAAATGAAGCAGCGCAAGGCTCCACTGATATTGCCGAAAGCTCCACTTTAATCTTTGATAAGACCGACGAGGTTCTGGAACAGGCAAATATGAACAAGGATATTGCGGAAAGACTAAATACGTTAATCCAGTTCTTTCAGATATAAGGAGGCTTTCCACAATTAAATGTTACCAGAATATCTACAAAAAGATTCCCCAGCAAACTGTACAAGCTAACGGTCATCGGACTGCCAGCCCGCAAGTTGCAGGATGTAAGCTACATTGCATTTCAAACTAACTGATATTCAACCGCTAGGCCGCGTAATACAGGAAGTGAAAGTTCCTGCATTTCACTTCACACAGCTCTATATTACTTTACACAAAATACAAAAGAAGCCTCTTAACGGGATTTCGCTTTTTATGAGCTTAACCCGGCTGGAGGCTTCTTTTCTTTTCGAAGTTTAACGACTAAACCTGCATTTTTATGCACTTCCCCTCCAATTAATCAACAAAATTATTGACAATAAAAATAATGCTAGTATAATGTATATTATTGTTTAGCTTAACTAAACTTGAAGTTTATTCTTAGTAAGAAACCGATCAATTTCAGAGGTTTTTCATTCGGTTATTTATCAAGGTTATGGCTGCGTAAAGCGAAGCGGCCAGGAATGGGTATTATTATGAATATTGGATCAAAAATCAAAGAATTAAGAATACAAAAAAGCTTAACACAGGAAGAGTTAGCTGACCGTGCCGAATTATCAAAAGGGTTTATTTCTCAATTGGAACGGGATTTAACCTCGCCATCGATCGCTACCCTGGTCGACATTTTACAATGTCTGGGTACAAATCTTGAGGAATTTTTCAGCGGAACCTCCGCCGAACAGGTTGTATTCAAGAAAACGGATTATTTTGAAAAATATGATACCGAGTTAAAAAATGAAATAAAATGGATTATTCCCAATGCCCAGAAGAATATTATGGAGCCCATTCTTCTGACCCTTGACGCCAACGGCTCCACCTATCCGGATAATCCTCACGAGGGAGAAGAGTTCGGCTATATTCTAAATGGAAGTATCACCTTATACATCGGTAATCGCTCTTACAAGGTAAAAAAGGGTGAATCCTTTTATTTTACCGCCAATAAGCAGCATTATGTCACCGCGTCAGAAAAGACCGGTGCAACCCTACTTTGGGTATCTACCCCCCCAAGCTTTTGATTGTCAGGAGGCGAATGCCTCATAAAAAGGAGATTTATATAATGAACGATAATAAATTGATAAATCTAGTTAATATCACAAAATCCTACGATAATACAGTTATATTAGATGATTTAAATCTCTATGTCAGAGAGAATGAGTTCGTTACGCTGCTGGGTCCTTCCGGCTGCGGTAAGACCACTACGCTTCGTATCCTGGGCGGCTTTGAAACCCCTGATAAAGGACAAGTCGTATTTGAAGGCAAGGATATTACGAAACTGCCTCCAAACGAACGCCAGCTTAATACGGTATTTCAAAAATATGCCTTATTCAATCATATGACCATTGCAGAGAATATCGCTTTTGGTCTAAAAATCAAAAAGAAAAGCACCGCTTACATAAATGATAAGATTAAATATGCCTTAAAGCTGGTTAACTTAGATGGTTTTGAGAACCGCACCCCCAATTCCTTAAGTGGTGGTCAGCAGCAAAGAATTGCCATTGCGCGGGCTATTGTAAATGAACCGAAAGTACTTTTGCTGGATGAGCCTCTTGGGGCCCTGGATCTCAAGCTTCGCCAGGACATGCAATACGAATTAATCCGCTTAAAGAATGAGCTGGGAATTACCTTTGTCTATGTTACCCATGACCAGGAAGAGGCACTTACCATGTCAGATACCATTGTGGTAATGAACCAGGGTTATATTCAGCAAATCGGCACACCGGAGAAGATTTATAATGAACCTGAGAATGCATTTGTAGCTGATTTTATCGGTGACAGCAATATTATTGCTGCTACTATGATAGAGGACAGGCTTGTTAATATTCTCGGTGCTAACTTCCCCTGCGTGGATGATGGCTTTGGCAAGCAAAAACCAGTGGATGTTGTGATCCGTCCCGAGGATATTGATCTCGTGAAGCCCTCGGAGGGAATTATCACCGGAAGAGTGACCTCCCTCATCTTCAAAGGTGTTCATTATGAGATGGAAGTTATGGCAAATGGCCGGGAATGGCTTGTTCATTCTACTGACTTATGCGCAGTGGGAACTGAAGTCGGCATCAAGGTTGACCCCTTTGATATTCAGATCATGAACAAACCCGCATCGGAAGACGAGCAGGTAGCTGCAATCAGCGAGTAGCTTCTATGCAGCTTATAATCTACAATGATTATAACACTAGAAAGCACTGGTATTTTTCTTTAAATAATACAAAAGCAAATTTCAGTTACGTACTTTCCAGCATATAGCATTGGATTATGTATTAATTTTATAATTCTTCCACTGTCATATTATTTCTGATAAAACAATTAACACAATTATAAACTATTAGATTAAGGAGTTGTGTGTTCTATGAATGACACCAAACCAAAGCTTAATCGCTCTTCCGAGTCCAGATTAATGCTCCCCCAAGCCAACCGGATAAAACTTCTTTCCTTCCCCTATATTCTATGGATGGCGGGTTTTATTATCATACCACTGGTTATGATCCTTTTTTATGGCTTGACCAGCAAAGAGAATCACTTTACTCTTGCTAACCTTACAGCCATTGCAGAGCCTATTAATTTAAAAGCCTTAGGTCTTGCTCTGCTGCTCTCCATCCTCAGTACCGTTATATGCCTTATTTTATCCTATCCTCTTTGCATTATATTGAACAATATAAAGTTAAAAAGCAATAGCCTGATTATATTTATCATCATCCTTCCTATGTGGATGAATTTTTTGCTGAGAACAATTGCGTGGCAGAACATATTAGAGAAGACAGGTATTCTTAATACCCTGCTCACCTTTTTACATCTGCCGACAATAAATATAATTAACACCCCCGCTGCTATCATATTAGGTATGGTATACAACTATCTTCCCTTTATGATTTTGCCCATTTACAATGTGCTGATTAAAATTGACCAGGATGTCATTAACGCTGCCAGAGATCTGGGTGCAAATACATTACAGACCTTTATTAAGATTATATTCCCGCTCAGCCTTCCTGGCGTGATCAGCGGAATCACCATGGTTTTTGTCCCTTCCCTTACTACCTTTGCCATTTCCTCGATTCTGGGCGGCAGTAAGATCTTATTGATGGGTAATGTCATCGAGCAGCAGTTTACACTTGGCAACTGGCATGCAGGCTCCGGTTTATCACTGGTTCTCATGATTTTTGTACTCCTATGCATGGCCATGTTATCAAAATATGACAAGGAATCGGAGGGCAGTAATCTATGGTAAAGAAATTTTTCAGCCGCTTCTATATTGGGATGATTCTTCTCTTTCTCTATGCTCCTATTATAATTTTGATTGTGTTATCCTTTAATCAATCAAAATCCAGGTCAAAATGGGGCGGTTTCACCTTTAAATGGTATGGAGAACTCTTTCAAAATGAGGCCATTATGAACGCTCTCTACACCACGTTAATTCTCGCCTTCGTATCCGCCCTGATCGCTACGGTCATCGGTACCGCAGGTGCCTTTGCGATTAACAGTATGAAAAAAACACCACGGTTTATTATGATGGGAATCACCAATATCCCAATGCTGAATGCTGATATCGTAACCGGTATTTCGTTGATGCTGCTGTTTGTAGCCCTGCGTTTTTCCCTTGGCTTTACCAGTGTTTTGCTTGCTCACATAACCTTTAATATTCCTTATGTTCTATTAAGTGTTATGCCCAGGCTCAAGCAGCTGAATGCCAATACCTTTGAAGCAGCACTGGACTTGGGAGCCTCTCCTGCCTATGCCTTTTTTAAAGTAATTCTTCCGGACATATTGCCGGGGATTATATCCGGATATTTTCTAGCCTTTACCATGTCACTGGACGATTTTGTAATCACTTATTTTACAAAGGGTCCTGAGATTAATACCTTATCCACAAAGATCTATACAGAAGTAAGGAAAGGAATTAAACCGGAAATCTATGCCCTGTCAACAATAATGTTTGCAGCCATACTGCTTTTATTGATCCTGGTGAACCGTAAGAATGCGGATAAGCATGTACCTATACGTAAATAATCACGAAATAGCCAAAATACAATTCAATAATTCCAAGTACAAAAACGCTCCTTCCTGCTGTAATAGCTATTCTTTACTGCTATGATTGCTTTGCTTTCTTACTATAATTGCTGCACCTTCCTACATTCGGACAGGTTCGAGACAGAATATCCCCATCCCCTCGAACAAGTTGCTGTCTGTGCCCTAGGAATTGCTATCAGCCAGATTAACACTTTACACAAACGATAGCGTTCTATCATTATCAAAACTTACAATAAACGAAAGGATATCACCATGAAAAAACTAGCAACCCTATTCATTGCTCTAACCCTATGCAGCCTTCTGTTCCTTGGATGCAGTAAAGATACTTCTGAGAAAGTATATGTTTACAATTGGGGTGAATATATGGATCCGGCAGTACGTGATCAATTCGAAGAAGAGACCGGGATTAAGGTCGTTTACGATGAATTTCAGACAAACGAAGAGATGTATCCAAAGATTAAAGAAAATGCAGTTCAGTATGATGTAGTCTGTCCTTCTGACTATATGATTCAGAAAATGCTGGAAGAGGATCTGCTGGCTGAAATAGACTTCAGCAAAATCCCCAATATCTCCAATATAGATCAAGCCTATATAGATAGTTCAAAGAGCTTCGATCCGGAAAACAAGTACAGTGTACCTTATTGCTGGGGAACTGTGGGTATTTTATACAATAAAACAATGGTGGAGGAACCGATTGACAGCTGGGCAGCACTGTTTGATGAAAAATACTCCGGAAATATCTTAATGATGGATAGTGTACGTGACGCCTATGCCATCGCTCTGAAGTATTTAGGCTATGATATCAATTCCACCGATAAGACTCAGATCGGAGAAGCTACAAAGCTGCTTCAATCCCAGTATCCTCTGGTACAAGCTTATGTCGTTGATCAGGTTCGTGATAAAATGATTAGTGGCGAAGCCGCACTTGGTGTTATCTATTCCGGTGAAGCCATCTACACCCAAAGAGAAAATCCGGATCTGGAATATGTCGTTCCAAAGGAAGGCTCTAATGTATGGATTGATGGCTGGGTAATTCCAAAAAACTGCAGAAGTAAGGAAAATGCAGAGGCTTTTATCAATTTCATGTGCAGGCCTGATATTGCTTTAAAGAACTTTGAATATATTACTTATTCTACACCAAACAAGGCTGCCAGAGAGTTGATTACAGATGCTGATATCAAGAATAGTACTGTCGCTTTCCCGGAACAAAGCGTGTTAGACCGATGCACTACCTACTCCTATCTAGGTGCTGATTTAGAAGCCTTCTATAATGATGAATGGAATAAGGTGAAATCTGGTTCAAATTAAGTTATGATAAATTGTATCCGCTGGATGCGTTAAAAAAAGAATGGTTCAGATAGCGTTGAACCATTCTTTTTTATCTTTAGAGCGTACTAAAATTATAAATATTTTCAGTAATAGACTCCCACAAGAAGACACGACTGTTACAAGGTATAGCCCTGCTAAAGTGTAAAAATCATTCCTTTATCTCCGGTCAAAAAACGTCAATCAAAGTGCTGTGGCTTCTTCGTGAATGTCAAAATATTCAAGACTTAATTATATCCATGCTTTACTTTATTGAAAAATATAGCACCACATCCTGGTCGCCACTGAATTGGATCCGGATCATATGGTTGTCTTTTTGATAAATGCCGCCCAAACTCGGCTTATCATATAAATCCTGCGTGGTCTTCCATCCATCCTCCGCCAATTTCTTCAGATACTGCTCAATCTGTTCCCTGCTAACCTCCTGATATAGAGCGGCACAATATTCATTCTTATCATCCGGCGCCATCCATACCATGTTATCGAAGTCAGGACGAGGAACACCCTTCGTATACTCATTCTCAAGCCATAGATCCGCACTGGAATTTTTCACGGAATTCACCAGTTCTGAATAGAGTTCCGGTGAAAGTATGCTATACTGCCCATCCTTACCTAATTGTAAAACTGCTGTCCCATTTTTTTGCAAATAGGCGTAATAATCATAAGTTACAAGTGTCTCGGGAAAGAATTGCCGGATCAGATAGCATTCCTCCAACGTATTAATATCAATGCCCTCCCAGTTGGCAGATTTGACCTTGTAGCTGCCAACAATCTCCATGGCCAGTTTTTGATTTTGATAATAACCATCTATCATTTCACCAGTTTTCCCAATCTTAGCTATGTTGTATTGAGCAAAGGAATCTTCCCTTCCAAAGAAATTCAGCAGTTCCTGCAATTTTTCAGAACTTTCCGCATAATCTCGTACATCACAGCCCGCTATTGTCTCCGCCCAGGCACGGTCAAAATGAAAAGTCCATTCCTCCTGCTCCTGGTCTATCATTGTCACATAAAAATCCTGTAAATTATCAACCAGCGTAAAGAGGAGAATAGCATTTAAATTAAAAGAACTTTCTTCATAAGAGGCCGTCTCATCCCCTTTCACCACCCACTCTATACCCCGTTCATTGCTGTCTGTGCGCAAGGCAAAGTGATCATGGCTCAGTCCTTGGGGAAGTGGTAACAGCTCCAGCAATGAGCCTACCGCTGAATTATCCCCTACATAAGGAGTTCTAGCCTCCCACAGCTTCTGCACATTGGCAGATCCATACTCTCCATTGGTAGATCCATTCTCTCCATTCTCAGACCCATTCTCATGCAAATCAGGATCATAAAGTTGTGTAATCACAGCGCTCATTTTATGATTGATCCTATAAATTCCGGCATAAGGCTCTTCCACATAATCTTTGTTAAAACTGCTGTACAGGTAGAATCTGCGGGTATTTGTCCCTTTCACGTCGATCTGAATATAACTATCCTGATAGGGTGCATCATTTACTGATTGACGCCGGGTCTTGCTTGTATCCGACAAAGCCCTTAGTACAGCATCCATATCGGACTTTTGAGAAATTCGTACTTGACCAAAACTTTCACCCTCGTTGATTTGTTCAAGGGTTATGCTTGTCACATCTTTGCTCTGTGGTAACACAATAGAAATTTTGGCTGCAGCTCCACCAAAGGTAATCGCTACCGCGACCACTACTACAATCAAAGTAACCGCGAGTGCTGTACCCAGTGTTTTAGGCGTATTGGCAATACGCTTAATCCGCTCTTTCATTTCTCCCTTACCATTTGTCATAGTAGTGGCACAATAGAAGAGATCCAGGGGCTTTGATGGTTCTGTCATCATTTCAATCAGTGTCCTGCCGTACTCCACGCGGTTCCCAGTCCCGATCCTGTGAAGCGTTCTTTCATCACAGGCTAGCTCACTGTCTCTGCGGGATAATACAACAGCCATCCAGACCAATGGATTGATCCAGTACATGCAGAGGCAGAGCACTCGGACAAAGGACCAAATATGATCCTTCTGGCTATAATGAGTTAGTTCATGGGCTGTCACATATGCTGTCCGCTTTTCGTCACAGAGACTTTCCGGTGTAACATACACTGCCGGTCTTATGATTCCATAGAGGCAGGGAGAGGGCAGCTGCTCTGTCACATAGACTGGCAATGGATATCCCGGAACCTCGATCTTCCTTCTGCTTTGCCGAAGCTTTTGCCTCAGGCGAAAGTTAGAGACAGCAAAAAATGCTCCACTGAGAACGAAACCAAAGAGCCAAATGAACCTAATCACGCCTTCCCAATTGATCGTATCTACTGCTCTTGCCGAGTTGCCGGACAATATCTCATTACTCTGGGATGGCGCTAAATCAATAACCAATGGAGCATTACTCCCCGAGCTCCCAGCGTTCCCGGCGATTCCAGTATTCCCAGCTGTCCCTGTATCATCAGCTATTCCTATATTCTCAGCGGTTTCACCATTCCCGCCTACCCCTGCATTCCCACCTGCTCCAGCATTCTCAGCAGTTTCAATATTCCCACTCCCAGCTACTTCTGCATCCCCTGTGCCTCCTGTACTCCCAGCCTTCACGTCTTCTGCAAATGGTACAGCAGTCGAAACCGTCTTCGGAATATCAGGCAGAAGGTTCATCACACTAACAGGACTTTCAAACAGAGAGAACGGGAGCAGCAGCCGAATAGCCACGAGCAGCCACAATGAATACTGAAGCTGTGAAGAAATTCTGCCTCGGAGCAAATACCTTAGCCCCATAATAATTAATATCAGCATTGAGGAGGTAACAAGCGCTTCTATCATTCCTGTCCCTCCGCATCCTTTAAAATAGAATAAAACTCGTTGATTTCCTCCTTCGTAAGCTGCTTTTTTCGTACCAATGTACTCATCATGAGGCTGACGGAACCTTCAAAAGCACGCTCTAATAATGATCGCGTTTCAGCTATGGCTGCATCATCCCGCGCAATATTGGGGTAATATTGCTTTGCCCGCCCAACTACCTCATACCGAAGAATTCCTTTTTCTATCATACGTTCCAGCATTGTCTGCACTGTACTTCGGCTCCAGCCGGGGTTGTCTTTTAATTCGTGGCAGAGCTGCACATAAGTACGAGGGGCAGTTTCCCAAAGCTTCTCCATGATATACCACTCGCTCTTTATAAGCGTATTATGTTCGTTTCCCATTATTACTCTCCTTTTCACAATATTAGTTATGTAATTCATACC
>JAEWMZ010000375.1 GCA_023392995.1 Bacillota bacterium | reverse complement strand
TTTATGTAGCCTTTCTAGTTACAAATACGAACATGGGACGATTGATTCGTCTCTTTACCAGAAATCAGTATAGCCATGTATCAATCGCCTTTGAGCATGATTTGAATAAAATGTACTCTTTTGCACGTTATAACATCAATTCACCGATTTCAGGAGGCTTCGTGGTGGAAGAGCCCTATCGGTATTTAATTAATAATAGTGATATTTTTGTTAAAATCTGCAAGCTTCCGGTAAGTGCAGCAGAATATGAACGAATTAAACTGGAAGTAGAGTTTTTTCATCAACACAAGGAAGAAATGATATATAATACATTGAATGCGGTGCTATCGTTGATTAAGAAGAGACTTCAGATGAAAAATACATTTACCTGTTTGGAATTTGTTACCTACTTGCTCCGGTACCCCAACCTTTTGGCAATTCGTGAACTGGAAGAGAGGCTCGAGGAATATGTGGTGTATTACGGAAGCTATCGTGATATTACAAAATGGGAACAGGAATCCATCGATGAGGAGGATTATTTTCGACGAAGACATATTATTGATGTCATGATGGATACCGTATCTCACTTAAAAAAAGTAATGGTTCGATTGTTAGAAGTTTAGCGTGCATGCTGAGCAGCATTTCAAACCCAACGCCGCGACCTGGTGAGTCGAATGTCAGTTAGTGTGAATTGAAAAACCATTCACTTTCGGAATTGAGCAATCTAAGGCACGAAGGTTCGTTGGTGCGTGTTCAGCAGCTGTACAGTCGATGAAGTAGAAAGAATGATAAAATGCTATAATATGGGTGTTATAAGTCATAAATTATGTTATGATAAGTATGGTAAAATTTATCGTAATTATGTAAAATGGCTTATAGCACCCTAACTCATATTCGACCAGATGGTCACTCAATGTAGGATGTGGGATGCTCTACATTTTACACAGTTACATAAAATACCGGATGAATTTCATGAGTTAAGAACAGAGGATATGAGAACAAAGGATATATAGAAGCTGCGTACATATATGAAACGAATTTAGGAAAAATAGTATTCAGAGAGAAAAATGGTTATATCAAAGAACTCCAATGCGTCCTCGGGCTTAGCTTCCGTATTGAACCAGTAGCTGCTGTGTATACAATATCCTCAGTTAATGAGTTTTCCAATTACCTAAGTATATTAAGGCAATTGCGAAACGATATAGTTAATGAAATTTTTCATACAATTGAAGTAAATTCCTTTGCTACAGGCTGATTCCGCGCAAGTTTCGCTCAGGAACCCACATCAATTGTACGAAAAAATGCCACAGTTATGGAGTTTCGTAATTACCTAAATTATATTAATTTAAGAAAGGAATAACACGAATTATGAATAAGGAATGGTCTTTAGATATCTTATATCGAAGCTTTGAGGATGAGGGATATAAGAAAGATAAGAAAAGGTTAGAGGATTTAATCAAAGAAATATCCATCTTTAGCAATGAGTTATCAGGCAATCAAGAGGAAGAATCAGCACTGCTTCAATCCGTTGATTATCTGGAGCAGCTTCAGCTGTTAGGGTCTAAGTTTGCCGGTTATTTATATTCTAAGCAAGCGGTTAATACCTCCGACAGTGCGACTGTAAATGAAATCAATTCCTTTGAAAAAGTGATGAGTATGTCTGCGAAGCCTTCCGCTGTAATTAAAAAATTTATTGCAGGAATTCCTAATATAGAGAAATATTATGAGAAATATCCGAAGCTGAAGGGCTATGATTACATCTTATCAGAGATGAAGAAGGAAGCCCGGTATCTGCTAAGTGACGACGTGGAAGAAATAATTTCAAAGCTGAATATTTCAGCTGCCTCTGCTTGGAGCAGTATGCAAAGCTATTTGACTTCCACCCTGGAGGTAGAATATCGGGATAGTGTAATAACTCTTTCTGAGGTACGAAACAAAGCGCATGATGCTGATGCAAAGGTTCGCCAGGAGGCATATATATGTGAAGTGAAGGCTTTGGAGAAGATTAAGGATGCGATTAGCTATTCTCTGAATAGTATCAAAACCCAGGTAACGACAATCTCTGATTTAAGAGGCTATGAATCTCCCCTGGAGATGACATTAATTGACTCCAAGATGAAAAGGGATACCCTGGATGCCTTGTTGGAAGCAATTAAGGAATATCTTCCGGCATTCCATCGATATTTAAAGCATAAGTCCAAGCTGTTGGGTCATGAAAATGGTCTGCCCTGGTATGAATTATTTGCACCCTTGGGAGAAAGCACGAGAAAGTTCACGGTAGAAGAGGCGAAGGACTATTTAATAAAGCATTTCACAGGGTTTACACCGGAGCTTGCCGATATGGTGGCGGAGGCCTTTGACCATGCCTGGATTGACTTTTATCCCAGAAAGGGTAAGGTTGGCGGAGCCTTTTGTGAGAACCTGCCATTTATAAAACAAAGCTTAATTATGACAAATTTTGAGGGCTCTTTAAGTGATGTGGTTACACTTGCCCATGAACTGGGTCATGCGTATCATGGCTTGAATATACAAGAG
>JAEWMZ010000376.1 GCA_023392995.1 Bacillota bacterium | reverse complement strand
CGGAGGCAGACAGTCTGGTTTACTGTGTGATTGACAGCGGTCAAACAGATGAGGACATAAAACCTCCAACTAAATTGAAAAATCTTAAAATTTTCAAGCCCTTTGAGATGTTTATTAAAATGTATGGTTTACCCGCTTACAATGAGATTGATCCTACCTCCTTTGTTGCGATCACCTATTCGATTATCTTTGGTATTATGTTTGGTGATGTGGGTCAGGGGCTTTGTCTGGTGGTCGGCGGTGCTCTGCTCTACAAAATAAAACATATGAATCTTGCAGCAATCATTTCACTTGCCGGGGTCTTTTCCACCATCTTTGGTTTTATGTACGGCAGTGTATTCGGCTTTGAAAACTGGATTGACGCCATATGGCTGTCCCCCAGAGAAAATGTAATGACCGTACTGATTACCGCAGTAGGCTTTGGCGTATTTCTTATCCTGCTGGCCATGATTTTAAACATTATTAATGGGATTAAGGCCAAGGATTGGGGAAGAGTTTTCTTTGATACCAACGGTGTAGCCGGATTATTATTCTATGCTGCATTAATCATAAGTATTGCTTTTATTTTCACCGGCAGAGCATTACCTGGTCTCATTCTTATGATCCTATTTTTTGGGTTACCACTGATGTTGATTTTCTTCAAGGAGCCCTTAACCCATCTGATCGAGAAAAAAACCAAGATCTTTCCGGAACACAAGGCCTTGTTTTTTATGGAGACCTTCTTTGAACTCTTTGAAGTTCTGCTCAGCTACCTGACAAATACCATATCCTTTCTTCGTATTGGTGCCTTTGCCCTTAGCCATGCAGGAATGATGGCAGTTGTGATGCTGTTGGCAGGCGAAGAAACCGGGCATCCGAATCTATTAATTCTACTACTCGGCAACGTGTTTGTCGCAGGTATGGAGGGCTTAATTGTTGGAATCCAGGTACTTCGTCTGGAATACTATGAGATGTTTAGCCGCTTCTATAAAGGGAACGGAAAAGAATTCAAATCCTATAAAAGTAAGCTAAAAAATAATAACATTTAAACTCAAGGAGGAATTTATTATGACAATCAAGCTTGTTCTTGTTACTGCACTATTACTAAGCATCATCATTCCTTTCGGTACTTTTTTGTACAGCAAAAAAACAAAGGGAGGCTACAAAGCGGCACTGGGTTTTAACATCTTTGCTTTTTTTAGTATCTTAATCGTATCCAATATCATGATGTTTACCGGTAAGGTTTCTGCAGCAGAAGCCACCGCAGCTGCCGCTTCTGCGACAGATGGCTGGAAGTTTATGGCCGCTGCACTTTCCACTGGCTTATCCTGTATCGGCGGTGGTATCGCCGTTGCCTCTTCTGCTTCCGCTGCTCTTGGTGCCATCAGTGAGGATTCTTCTATCATGGGTAAATCCTTAATCTTTGTTGCCATGGCAGAAGGTGTCTGCCTTTATGGATTAATTATCTCCCTGATGATCCTAAGCTAGACAGTTGTTAGAACTGCTCCTGCTTACATAGATCAGCACAGAAAGGAAAGGCAGGGATGCTATCATGAGAATGTATTTAATCAGCGATAATATAGATACTTATACTGGAATGAAACTGTCTGGTGTCAATGGCACTGTGGTTCATACACGGCCAGAGTTAAAAACTGCTTTAGAGCAGGTCTTAGCTGATAAGACGATCGGAATCATTCTAATTACAGAAAAGCTCAGTAACGAGTTTCCTGAGATTATTAACGATATAAAATTAAATAAACGAATCCCTTTAATTGTTGAGATACCCGACAGACATGGTACAGGTCGCCGACCTGATTTTATCACCGCCTATGTGAACGAAGCCATAGGTTTGAAATTATAGTACAGAAAGGTAGTGTCGGTTCTATGACTCTTGATGAAAAATTAGAGCATTTCTATTCTTCCGTAATTGAAAGTGCCACGAAACAGAATATTGAAATTGTGGAAGAATACAAAAAAATATTGCAAAAAAATTATGAAGACCGTAAGGAGGCCGCTTTACGCAAGGCGGAAGCTAATTTTCGCATTGAATCCGACCACATCCTTCGTGAGAGAAATCGGAGGATGTCCGCTGCTTCCATGGAGATCCGCCGTAAAGTACTAGAACGAACTGAGGAAATTGCGATCGAGGTATTTGAAGAAGTTAAATCAAAGCTAGTCGAATTTATGAAAACAGATGAATATGAAGATCTGTTAGTAACCCAGATCCAGGATGCACTTACTTTTGCCAAAGGCGATACCATAACCATATATATCAATCCTTCCGATAAGGCACGAATCAGCAGCTTAGAGCAACGAACTTCTACTGCTCTTACCTTAAGTGATCGTGATTTCATTGGAGGTATCCGGGCAGTAATCTCTTCCCACAGCATTTTAATTGACAGTTCTTTTTTAACAAAGCTTGAAGAAGCAAAGAGTAATTTCACTCTGTAAAGACATGGTAATTGCGAAACAATATGGCTTTTGCAATTGTATACACAGCAGATACCATTACTTTGTTTCAATACTTCCTTCGGACTTAGCTTTCGCTTCGAAATAGTATCTGCTATGTATACAATATCTTTAGTGAATGCGTTTCACAATTACCTATATATCTAAGACGATTGAAAGGATAAATCCTTATGAATGTAACTGGTAAAATATTTGGTATTAACGGTCCAATTGTATATGTTGGTGGTAATCTGCCCTTTAAGATGGGAGAAATGGTCTTGGTTGGAAAAGATCAACTTGTGGGCGAGGTGATCGGTTTAATCTCCGGGAAAGCAACCATTCAGGTATATGAGGAAACCTCCGGCCTTCGGCCCGGGGATGAGGTAACCGGCACCGGTGCTGCTATTTCCGTTACTCTTGCTCCTGGCATAATCAGTAATATCTTCGATGGCATCGAACGTCCCCTTCAGGAAATCGCTAAGCAATCCGGAGCTTTTATCTCCAGAGGTGTTAGTGTAGATTCCCTGGATACACAAAAATTATGGGAGGTACATATTACCGTAGCTCCCGGCGATAAGGTTTATGGAGGCACCATTATTGCTGAAGTTCCCGAGACCAGAGCTATTGTGCATAAATCAATGGTTCCGCCGGATATGAGTGGTACTGTTACAAAGGTGGTACCCGATGGTGCCTATACCATTAACGCTCCCCTTGTTACAATTATCGATAGTATGGGAGCAGAAAAAGTCTTGACCCTAACCCAACGCTGGCCAATTCGTGTTCCCCGTCCAACCTCCAGACGATATCCCTCCGACCG
>JAEWMZ010000311.1 GCA_023392995.1 Bacillota bacterium | reverse complement strand
GTCTGGTGGAAGCGAATAAGAGTATGGAAGAATTATTAAACATCTATTTGGATGTTCTGAGTAAGCATGAGCAATTCTATAGCCGCCTGATAACAGAGCGAAGCCGGCTGCCAAAAGAGGTAAGGCTTACCCTTGCCAATATGCAGTCTGTGATTGCCCATCATTTCAACCATGCTTTGGAGCACGAGATGGATAAGAATACGATAAAAAAGCTTCCTGTTCATATGATATTTAATACTTGGATGGGGCTGACTCATTATTACTTATTAAATAAGGAGCTATTTTCCCCAGATGAACCGGTTCTGGAACGGTATCGAAATGATATTGTAGCAACCTTCTTAGAATTAATAAAAAAGTAAGACTATGTAATAAAAAAGGAAGCTTTTACGAAGAAATAAATTGTATCAGGTAATTGCGAAACTCGGTAACTGAAGGTATTTTATACACAGTAGATACTGTTTCGAAGCGGAAGCTAAGCCCAAAGGAAGCATTGGAGCGAAGAAATAGTATCGGCTGTGTATAAAATTAAAAAACTACGCAAAGGCCTAATAAATTGTATCAGAAAAGGAGAGTTTAATGATGAAAGTATGCATTGCCTGTGGTATGCCAATGAAGGAGACATCGGACTATGCCGATGGAGATATCAGTAAAGATTATTGTATTTATTGTGCCCGTCCGGATGGATCAATGCAGTCCTTTGAAGAAAAGAAGAAGGGAATGATTAATTTTATCATAAAGACCCAAGGCTTTGATGAAAAGGCTGCCCAGCAGATGGCAGAACATGATATGAGAAGACTTCCAGCCTGGAAAGAGTTTTTTTAGGCGCTGCATTATAGAGGTAATCCGAAGAGGACCTGAGTAAAGCGAAATTTATGCTTTCTCAGGTCCTTTATAACGAAAATAATCCTGGGGATCGGTAAAAATCCCATCGATTAACACAGAAGCCGTGGGGCAAAGGTTATAACAACGCATACATGCAGTGCATTTAGACGAGAATACAAAATCCCCGCCAATATACGAGATACTTTGAGTGGGACATCCTCGTACACATAGCATACACCTCGTGCAGGTGCATGTCTGAACACTTAAGGTTTTATAGTGACTCTTCACACTTTGCTTAGATATTTTGCGAATGATGATTCCGGGCAGCAGATAAAAACCGATGCCCTTAATATGTTTTTTACCGGATAAAATGCCCTGGATAAGTTTGCGCAGCTCAGCCACTGCAGCCTGCTTTCTCGTACTTAATTTTTCCTCTGAGATCGATGCTGTTTTATGAGAATGTGTAGAGACATTATTACAAAGCTTAATATTACAATAAGCTTTCATGTCAAAGTATTGATTGTCTAAAAGCTTTTGCGTTGCGAAAGGCCCGAACGCGTTGATGTATCCAAAGGTATTAATAATATATAAGGGTATGGGTGGTATTTCTTCAGTGCGAAGGATATCCGTCAGCAAAAATATAAAGTCTCTCATAATAGGGGGTACATCAGCGCCATAAATTGGATGGGCGAGGCCGATGTACGCCGATTTTTTTAGCAGAGCTGTTAACTCCTCTTTTGGTTTGGAATTAAAATTATCTATAGAATAGGCTTTAAATTGCAATGAGTTTTCGTTTAAGATACGGTTAAACTGTTCTACAGCCCATCTTGTGTTCCCAGTTCCGCTGAAATAAAAGGTTGTAAATAGCAATAAAGTACCTCCTCATAAGGATTAGACACGTACAGTTTCTATTATGGAAAAATATATCGTGACCATAGAATATTTCTAAATACGATTCATTTCTTAACGCACTCCCACGATCGCTGTAAAATCGGTAGCTTAAGCAATTGTAAAAAATGTAGTTTTGTAATTGTATACACATCAAATACGGTAGCTTCGCTTCAGCGCTTCCTTCGGGCTTAGCTGCCGCTTCAATACAGCATCTGCTGTGGTTACAATGTCTTCAGTTAATGAGTATTGCAGTTACCCAAAATATGTATTTGCATAAAAAGTGAACATCAATTAACATCCAGTATATAATATTTTCCTGAAATATACAATGTGAACCTGCAGCAACTAAATTGGCATAAAATACGAACGGGATCTTTAATATATCCAATTTGTGAAAGAGTAACAACATATTCCTTTTAGCTTTTTTCAAATGTAAGTTTAAAACATACTATTTCGTCATACTCTATTGATAAAATTGAGAAAAATATAAAAAAGTTTTTCTTGACAATTGGTGGAAAATATTCTATCTTATTATTAGTAATAGTAATCATTATTAATTTTAAAAATTAGGAGGTAATTATATGTCATTAGTAGGAACAGAAGTAAAACCGTTTAAGGCACAAGCATATCAGAATGGGAAGTTTATTGAAGTAACTGAGGCTAATTTTAAAGGTAAGTGGAGTATTATTTGCTTCTACCCGGCAGACTTTACCTTTGTTTGCCCTACAGAGCTGGAAGATTTACAAAATCACTACGAAGAACTAAAATCACTTGGTGCAGAGGTATATTCCGTATCAACAGATACGCATTTCACTCATAAAGCATGGCATGATACCTCAGAAGCGATCAAGAAATTAACCTATATTATGATCGGTGACCCTTCACATACAATTTCCCGTAATTTTGATGTATTGATTGAAGCAGACGGACTTGCTGATCGCGGAACCTTTATTATTGATCCGGATGGTGTGATCCAGTCAGTGGAGATTAATGCCGGTAATATCGGACGTGATGCCAGTATCCTTCTAAATAAAATTAAGGCTGCACAATATGTTAGAAATCATCCAGGTGAGGTGTGCCCGGCGAAATGGAAGGAAGGCGGGACTACCTTAAAGCCAAGCCTTGACCTTGTCGGTAAAATCTAATTCATTAAAACTATATGAATATGAAGAAAAAATAAAAGGACTTAACAATAAGAATAGAAAAAATCAAACGTAAAGGAAATAGAGGTCTTGTACCTGTAAGCTATAGTGCAAGGCACGTAACGGAGGTAATGTATGATACTGGATGGTGAGATCAGAGGTCAGTTGGAACAGTATCTCCAGCTGATGGAAAATGAGGTATTGATTAAAGTCAGCCTAGGAAATGATGATATTTCAAAGGATATGGCAGACCTGATGAAGGAGCTCTCTTCCATGTCGCAGAAGATCAAGATAGAAGAGACGGCACTGGACAGAACCCCAAGCTTTACTCTTGGCCGTCCAGGTAAAGATACCGGTATTGTATTTGCCGGAATTCCTCTGGGACATGAATTCACTTCCTTTGTGTTAGCCCTGCTGCAGGTGAGTGGGCGTGCTCCTAAGGTCGACAGCCAATTGGCGGAGAGAATAAAGAGTATCAAAGGTGAATATCATTTCGAAACCTATGTCAGTCTGACCTGTCATAATTGTCCTGAGGTGGTTCAGTCGCTTAATATTATGAGTGTGCTAAATCCTAACATCTCACATACGATGATTGAAGGCAGTGCATACCAGGCAGAGGTTGAGAAGAAGAATGTCATGGCAGTTCCATCCGTTTATTTAAATGGAGAATTTTTTGAAAGCGGTCGAATGGAGCTGGAGCAGATTCTGGAACGACTGAATATAACACCGGATACCGCTTCATTCACAGAGAAGGAGCCCTTTGAGGTTCTCGTCATCGGAGGCGGCCCCTCGGGAGCCAGTGCTGCGATCTATGCGGCCAGAAAAGGAATCCGTACCGGTATTGTTGCCGAACGCTTTGGAGGGCAGGTAAGAGATACGGTGGGAATAGAGAATTTTATCAGTATCAAATACACGGAAGGACCAAAGCTGGCTGACAGTCTGGAAGAGCATGTACAAAGCTATGATGTAGACATTATGAAGCTTCGTCGTGCGGTTAAGCTGGAGAAGAAGGAACTGATTGAAGTAGAATTAGATAACGGAGCGGTATTAAAGAGTAAAACCGTAATACTGTCTACGGGTGCCCGCTGGAGAAATGTAGGGGTACCGGGAGAGTTGGAATATAAGAACAAAGGAGTTGCTTATTGCCCACACTGTGACGGTCCCCTGTATAAAGGAAAGCGAGTGGCAGTCATTGGAGGAGGAAACTCCGGAATAGAAGCTGCAATCGATTTAGCAGGTGTCGCGGCTCATGTAACCGTGTTGGAGTTTCTGCCGGAATTAAAGGCAGATGCAATTTTACAGGAAAGGCTGAACAGCCTGCCCAATGTCACGGTGCAAAAGAACGTACAGACAAAGGAGATCACTGGCACTGATAAAGTAAACGGAATCACCTATATAGAACGAGACACTCAGGCTGAAAAGCATATTGAGCTGGAAGGTGTATTTGTTCAGATCGGTCTTGTTGCGAATACAGAGTGGCTGGAGGGAGTTGTGGAGCGCAGCCGGATCGGCGAGATTGTTGTAGATCATCATAATGCAACGAATATTCCCGGTGTTTTTGCAGCAGGTGATTGTACCAACAGCCCTTATAAGCAAATCATAATATCCATGGGCTCTGGTGCCAATGCCGCATTGAGTGCTTTTGACTATTTAATTAGAAATTAAAAATCGAAAAGGGAAAGCGCGTCGTAAACTAACTTTTTAAGGTAGAATGCGGCGCGTTTTTCTTCGCTCCAACGCTTCCTTCGGGCTTAGCTTCCGCTTCGAAACAGTATTTGCTGTGTATACAATATCTTCAAGTAATGAGCTTCGCAATTACCCATAAGAAATTAATGGCGGAAGGAGTTGATAATCCTTATTTCACCTGCCGTTTTTCTTAGTTCGAGTACGAGTAAAGGGGTATAGGCAAAGCCACCGATATAAGCAACAAAAAGAGTGAAAGCAAGAAGAATGAAAGCATGAAGAATTAGATTGGAATAAAGTGGTGGAAATTAGCATGGGGTTATGCTACTCTAAGGATAAAGCTAAGGACATTATTTGGAGGGGTAAATGCGCAATTTAATATGTTTAAAGGATTATAATAAGGAGGAGATACATCAAATCTTTGGAATAGCAGACCAGCTGAAGCAGGGAGGGTATCGGGATTTTTTATCTGGAAAAACAATACTGCTATTTTTCCCTTCCTCAAGTCTTAGAACAAGAATTACCTATGAAAAGGGAATTCATCTATTAGGCGGTCACTCGCTTCTATTCGATAGCGAGGTGCTGGATAAAAAAGAAAGCATCGAAGATGTTACAGGTTATCTAAATAATTGGATCGATGCGATGATAATAAGGCATCATAACATAGAACGGATCAAAGAGGTGGCAAACTATGCTAAGATACCCGTAATTAATGCGATGGCGAAAGTAAATCATCCCTGTGAAATCATCTCTGATTTATATGCGCTATCGAAAACCCGAAAGGATTACTTGACGGCAAGTTATTTGTTTGTCGGAGCGTGTGGTAATATAGGATTACAATGGAAGGAAGCCTCTGACTTACTGGGTTTTGAGCTAATGCAGTGTTGTCCGGCTGGATATGAATTGGATGGAGTAAAGGTAGAACACAATATACATAAGGGTATTCAAGGTAAGGACATCATATTATCCGACTCCTTAGGTAAGGAGCAATTGCCGGACTTTAAAGATTTTCAAATAACCTGTGAGCTTATGGAGCAGGCGAATGATAATGTCATATTTAATCCATGCCCGCCTTTTTACCGGGGGGAAGAGGTTGCCTCAGATGTGATTAACAGCAAGTATTTTGCTGGATATGAGTTTAAGAAATGCTTATTGGAAATACAGCAGGCGATTTTGATTTTTAATATGCTAAGTTAGTATATAGTCGATTAAGTTTTAATATGCAAGTTTGGGGTATAGGGGGTTGAATAATTAATATGCAAGGCTAGGGTACAGTCAGTTGCATTTAATATGAGAGTTTAGCGCATAACCGATTGATTTTGATATGTAAAGTTAGCATATAACCGGTTACGAATTGAAAAATGGTATAAAAGGGAAAGGTTTCGCAGGATGAAAAACAGAGCAGTTAAGTATTTAAGTAAAAATCCACTACTACACATGGGAATGCTGGAAGCAATAAATAGGAATACCGCATTAATCCTGTATGCGGCGGAAGATGGAGTATTAATAAGAGAGACAAAAAGCGGTGCAAATATGATATCCGTACATGAACTAGAGAAAGGAAAAGAAATCTTAGATCTGATTTCAGCAGAATCGCTGTTTGCAGTACATCAAGGAGATTTGGCAGATTATATAGCAGATAAATATAAGCTGCAGGAAAGACTGGAATGTGTTCAGGCAGTTTACACAGAAAAGACCAGGCTTAATGTATCCGACGAGATACAAATAAGGCGCCTAGAGCTCATACATAAGGAGTTAGTGCTGGAACATTATAACAAACTCTCCGAAAGCGAAATTACAGAGCTGCTCAGGGAGGGATGCATTTTCGGCGGGTATAAGGAGAATGTGCTGATTGGCTTTGGAGGGATTCATCTGGAGGGCAGTATTGGGTTGTTAGAAGTATTTCCGGAACACAGACGCAAGGGCTATGGTGCAATTTTGGAAAGCTATATAGTGAATTACATACTGGAGAAGGGCTTTGTACCCTTTGGTCAAATTGAGGTGAATAATAATAATTCCATTGCTTTGCAAAAAAAGCTGGGATTTCAAATATCTGAGGATAGCTTATATTGGTTGTTTTAATTTAAGAAGTTAAGTAGTAAGAATGACGAGGTGAATGAAATGAACTGGCTGAATGCTTTTGGCTTCCTTATTGTTGCATTATTAATTGTCCCCAACATGTTGTACTTTTACCGGAATAAGAATAAACCCATGGTAAATAAATGCAGGAACAAAGTGATTCTTGTTGCTGAGCAAATTGGAAGATATGGTACCATGGCACTTATGATTTTTCCTTTTGGTATAGGTGAATTTAGCCTCCCCTCGGATGAGAACTTTGCGATCTATCTGATGATCAATGCTGTCTTGCTGTTATTATATTGGATAGCCTGGTATTTCTATATGAGAAGCAACAAAGCGGTGCTTGCCATCATACTTGCCGTTATTCCGAGTATTATATTTGTTTTGAATGGGGTGCTGTTAAGACATGGATTGCTGATATTATTTGGAGTGATTTTCGCTGTAAGTCATATTTATATTACATATCAGAATACGCAAGGGAAGTGAGTATTCTATGTATTAAGGAAAATCGCAAGACTGGAATGAAATGAGCATAAGTAGGAATGAAACGAGCATAAAACTGGGACGGATAGAAATAAGACATTAATAATATTAATATCAAGAGCGAGCAGCTCTCTTGAAAGGCATTGCTAAGAACTGAGTTCATCTGCTGAGCTATGGATATTATCCTGAATGTATATATAAATGAAAATGACTACTAAAATTAACTTTTATACTTAAAACCTGGAATTAAGGCACTTAAAAGCCTTAATTTTTTTATTTTTCCAAAAATAATCAAGTAAATAATTGTGAAATAGTTAGAAAAATGCTAAAATATCCTGTAAATTACAAAAGATATGCTTTTTAGTGGAGGATTAGGTATGGAGATTTATTTGATTAGACATGGGGCAAGTTATAAATGCACGTTTGATCAATACAATGGAAGCAAACAGATCATGGACCCGGCACTTACTCTAGAAGGGAAAGAGCAGGCAGAGCAGCTGGGGCTTCGTCTGGAGAAGCTTAGATTTGACAGGATCTTCAGCAGTGATTTAAAAAGTGCTGTTGAAACAACAGAAATTATGAATAAAAATATTCATGCGGAGGTAGAGCATAGGTCAGGTTTCCGCGAAATTCATATGGGCGAAATCTATGAAAAATCCTGGGGGGAGTATCCTGAAATATTTGCAAAATGGTCTTTGTTTAACGAAGATATTCCATATCCCGGAGGAGAGAATGGAGCCAACGTGTGGGAGCGATGCAAGAAAGAACTGGAAACAATTGTCTCATTGGAATATGAGAGAATCGCCATCGTATCGCATCAGGGTACGATTCAGTCACTGGTTTGTGGAATGTTAAATCTTCCTCAGGAAAAACGGTATTGTTTCGGAGAGCCAATCCTGCACACATCCGTTAGTGTGATGCAGTATAAGAATAAAAGATATCTTTTGCATAGTTTTAATGATTGTTCCCACCTCCAGTAAAAAGGAATGGTCTATTAACCGTAATTGTGCTATGCTATTTGGCGGAGGGAAATGATATGAGACAAGCAACGAATTGTGAAAGCTGCGGTCACTATACCTATGATGAGGAGTATGACTGCTATGTATGTTTAGTTAATTTAGATGAGGACGATTTACAGAGGTTTTTAAGCAACACTGCAATGTACTGCCCTCATTTCCAACTCAATGATGAATACAAGATCGTGAGAAAGCAGATGTAAAAGGATATTATCTGCAACGAAGAAGAGAAATACCCGCGCTTAGAAACCAGGCCTCTGGGACTTTTCGAGGAGATGCGATACTTCATTATAGATGTTATAATGAGATAAATAGGCAATTACGAAACAATATAGTTTTTGCAATTGTATACACAACACATACTATTTCTCCGCTCCAACGTTTCCTTTGGGCTTAGCTTCCGCTTCGAAACAGTATATGTTGTGTATACAATAGCTTAAGTTTCTGAGTTTGGCAATTTCCTATAATGAGATAAAGCAGGAAAGGAGAAGGCGAATGGAAGTACGGGTATGTAGAAATTGTAGAAGATTATTTAAATATATCTATGGACCGGAGTTATGTACGGATTGTACAAAGCTGATAAAATCAGAGAATGATATCCAGGCAGACCGGAATAAACAGGATGTTCCAAAGGACTTCATACAGAAGGATGTTCACAAGAATGAAGCTGCGCAGCTGTCTCTTGGAGTCAAACCTCTTGTTAAGGATGAGGAATTAAAATATCAACAGGTGAAGGACTACATTCTTGCCCATCCTGCGGCATCTGTTGCAGAGATATCGGAAGCGAATGACATTTCCCCTGTAAAGCTTTTCGACTGGATTAGAGAAGAACGGCTTGAATTTTCAGAGGAGGCAGAATTTGCGTGGTTTACCTGTCAGGGATGCGGTACAAAGATTAAGAGCGGCAGGCTATGCAAGCGATGCAAAATGATCAAATAAAAGATAATATTTCGAAAAATTTACATTAATTTATATACAAAACAAAGACTTTGTGATACTTTAATATAGTGTGAAATGCAGAACATTCCACATCCGGAACCCAGCGACTTAAAGGCCGAATGTCCGTTAGTGTGAAATGCAGAACGTTTCACATACTGCATCGGCGACCTAAAGGCCGGAGGGCGGCTAGTGTAAATGATCGAAACTACATAATTAGCAGCAAGTGCCGTCGGTTTACGGGTTAATTGGTGGTTCGATTAAATATAAGGAAAAAGTTTAGCAGCCAAAGGTCGTGTGACCAAAGGATGTTATTTAAATTCGTATTCTAATAAAATCAAAACGGGGGGATAGAGTCATGAGGCTGGCACCAATACATAGGATGCGTTATAGGATAGCTCTATTATTGAGCATAATCTTTACTGCCAACCTTATTACATCACCTTCGATCGCAATACTTGAGGAACGCAACGTCGATTATGTGGCTATTACAAAATCGAAACGTCTGGCAGAGGTTCAGCTTCCCTTAATTCACACCGAGAGGATGTACTATATCAGCGCTTTATCGGGAAATGAAATATTAAGTGATGTTGAAGTGCATCTCATTGTAAATCGCAGTCTTCAGAATATTTCCAATATAATTCATAGGATAAACCAAATTTTATCACCCGCAGTTGGTTTTTGTGTAATGCTATTCTGTTTTGGGTATGTTATTAGAAAGAAACGGCAGCATAAATCAATTTTATCTAGATATCTTGGTGGACATGCCCCACCAAAGACTGCTGTTGCAGTTTGAATGAAATAAATAAATCGGAAAGGAATAATAAAATGAAGAAAAAGTTTAACTTTTTTATTGTGCTAGCTATTGCACTTTTAATGGTCTATACAGCAGTGTTTGGAATTAAGATAGGCGACTCTACTATCCCGGGTGCACCAGAAATTCGTTTTGGTACTGATATCCGTGGTGGTGTTGAAGCTACTTTCCAGCCAGAGCTCTTAGACCGTAAGCCAACCAAGGAGGAACTGGAATCGGCAAGAGAAGTTATTGAGCTAAGACTTGATAACCTTAATATTATGGATCGTGATGTTACAATTGATACACAGGGAGGCTACGTTATTGTACGTTTCCCGTGGAAATCAGGTGAAACTGATTTTAATCCAGAAGATGCAATTGCAGAACTTGGTGAAACAGCCCAGCTTACCTTCCAGAACGCAGAAGGAAAGGTATTAATGGAAGGCTCCCATGTGAAAAGTGCAAAGCCAGCGAGAGATCAGAATAATCGCTATGTGGTTGCATTAACCTTTGACGAGCAGGGATCTAAGATCTTCAGTGATGTTACAAAGGATATGATCGGAAAAACCATCAGTATTTTTATGGATAAAACAAATATTCAGACAGCGACTGTTCAATCCCATATTGACAGCGGTGAAGCACAGATTACCGGAATGAGCAGCTATGAGGATGCAAAGACTTTGTCTGATAAGATTAATTCCGGTGCACTTCCTTTCTCCATGATAACGAAGAATTATTCCACTATCAGCCCTACCCTGGGTACTGGTTCCCTTAATATCATGCTCCAGGCAGGTGCGATTGCATTTGCAATTATCTGCGTATTACTTATTGTTTACTATCGTGTACCAGGCTTTGTAGCATGTATTGCACTTACAATTCAGGTGGCTGGCCAGATTCTTTCCATCTCCATTCCACAGATGACACTTACCTTGAGCGGTATGGCAGGTATTATTCTGTCCATGGGTATGGGCGTGGATGCAAACGTTATTTCCTCAGAACGTATCAGTGAGGAGATTAAGTCCGGAAAGAGCGTGGCTTCCGCAATCGCATCCGGATTCTCCAGCTCCTTTGCATCCGTATTTGACGGTAATGTTACTGTATTAATTGTATCTTTTGTATTAATGATTTTCGGTTCAGGATCAATGCTTTCCTTTGCATATTCCTTATTTACAGGAATTGTATTCAACTTTGTAGCAGGTGTTGCAGCCTCCCGTTTAATGATCTTCTCATTAAGCTCCTATAAATTCTTATGTAAGCCGAAATTATATTCCTGCTTCTCAAGGAGGGTAACACTATGAGTGAGAACAAAATAATCGGGTTTTATAAAAAACGTTTTATCTTTTTTGGTATTTCAATCGCGATCATGATCATTGGTATTATATCAGTAATGATCAATGGCGTTACATTAGACATTCAGTTCAAGGGTGGCGCCCTTTTAAAGTACACCTATGTTGGTGATATGGATGAAGATAAAGCTGCGGAAATAGCTACGGAGCAGCTCAAGCGCCCGGTAACAGCCCAGTTAACCTCAGATATTGCATCCGGTGAGAAGAAATTGGTATTAAATATTGCCGGTGAATACGGTGTGGATGCTGCCGATCAGAAAACCTTTGATAATGCCTTAAAGAGCGCATTCCCAGATTCTCAGCTTCAGCTTTCTGAATCCCAAATGGTTGAGAAGTATTTTGGAGATAAGTTCCTTCGCAATGGTATTATTGCTTTGGTTCTTTCAACTGTACTGGTATTAGGCTATGTATGGATCCGCTTTAACTTTATGGGTGGTTTATCCGCAGGTGTAATGGCGGTAGTTGCCTTAGTTCACGACGTATTGGTGGTGTTCTTCACCTGTGTTATTTTTAAGCTTCCGATTGGTGATAACTTCGTAGCGGTAGCGCTCAGTATTATAGGTTATTCCATCAACGATACCATTGTAATTTATGACCGTATTCGTGAAAATGCGAAGCTTTATCAGGGATATACCGTGGATCAGATCTCTGACCTGTCAATTTCCCAGTCCATGATGCGTTCCATAAATACGAACGTAGCTGTTATGATCAGTGTTAGTTTAGTATACATCATTGCTGCTGCACATAGTATTGAGTCCATTCAGAGCTTTGCACTTCCAATGGCGATCGGTTCCATCAGCGGATGCTATTCCACGATTTGTATTGCAGGGCCTCTTTGGGTAATGTGGAAGAAGAGAAAGGCAGATACCATTCTTTTCAAAGAGAAGGAGCCGGAGAAGGCTAGAGTAAAATCAAATTATAAGTATTAATTGAAAAGCAGATCAAAACTGCTTAACTAACATAAAACCGGCACACACTCCACATACTTGTGGAGTGTGTGCCGGTTTTTGCAGTGCGCCGGGAGGCACATGATTCAAGGGAAACCATAAAGCAGTGTTGAGATAGATTTTATCTGCTGGGTTGCGGCAAGGCTTTCACTTGCTTTGGTTATTGCAACGCCAGGGCTCGCAAATGATTAATGCTGTAATTGATTCCGAGACAGATTTGATCTGCCATAGCCATTACTACATTTAAACGGGTCGTTTGCAGGAGCATATGATCTAAGAAACCGGAAAAGTTTACTATACCGGTTATAAAGATATCTCCGACCTCGGGTAATTCCTTATCTACTCCGGCGCCAGGCTTCAGAGGACCCTCACCGAGTGTAATATAGCCCACATGATTTGATTTTCCCAGTGATGCATCAATTGCGATGATAAAAGCATCCTCATGAACCTGGTTAATCATATCAATGGTATCTTTCAAATTCTTTGCATGAACAGGTTCTTCCAGTGTTCCATATACTTGATAATTGTGGTATTTTTTGTGTTTTGACAATTTATATCCAATGATAGGACCGAGGCAATCACCGGTTGCCCGGTCGGAACCAATGCACAGGAATATAATGGTACGATTCGAGAGTACCTGTTCTTTTATCAAATCCGTCAATGTGCAGCCGAGTTCATAAGCAGCGTTCTTTTCGCAGGAATTAAAGTAGGCTACTCTACTGGTATTTTTAAAAAAAATGCTCATCAATAACCTCCAAAGGATTAATCTTAGCAAAAGTATTACCAATTCAATAAAAAATAGACATGCAAAATCCTTAAAATTGTTAAGAAATCAGCGGATTTCTTGTATTTTTCGAGGATTTCCCATTAAAATGAAGCCAGATGAGGTTGAAGACCCGCGATATAGGAATAATAAAGCAGAAATCTGTGGACAACTTCTCAAGATTCTTTCACTAATTGTGACAAAAAGCCTGTCCTGCTTATGATAAGATTGGATTAATATAAGTTCTGGGAAGGTGCGCCTTTGTGCCGTGCATCTTAATGATTGGGACAAGAGTTCTATGCCAATCCTATTAAGCAAAGTGGAAGAGGAGTGAGTCACGTGATAGAGACTGTATACAGCAACGAAAGCGGAGAGTCGGGAAAAAACAAGGTGTCGCCGACTTTTAAAATGCCTAAGAATATTCGCCAGATTGGAAAGGGAAACGCCAGTAAAAACATCTATGTGGAAGATTACGTAATGACTTTCATCAAACAATTAGCTGGAGGAGATTATTCAGGTTACAAACTCGCCGTTTTAGTCGGGCAATGTGTACGGTCGGACAATGCACGTAATATCTTTGTTTCGGGGGCGTTGGAAATTAAAGATATTGGAATGGACGAAGACATAGTTTTTTCCAATGAAGTTTGGACAAGCATTTACGAGGATATCAAGGAGTATTTTGTAGATGCAGAAATTGTGGGCTGGTTTATTGGCGGTCCCGGCTATCTTTTAGCAGATGAAGAGAAGATCCTAAAGCTTCATCTGGATAATTTTGCAGGACAGGATAAGGTGCTTTTAACCTTTGATAATATGGAGCGGGAAGAAGCCTTCTATTGCTATGAAAATAGTAAACTGACAAAGCAGGTAGGCTATTACATATACTATGAGAAAAATGAAGAAATGCAGAATTATATGATTGGTTATAAAAATGTACCCAGTAGTGAGGCTGCATTTGAGGACAAGGTATCGAAGGATATACGTACCGTTCTTCAAAACAAGAAATCGACTGCTGAGGAAAGTCAAAACCCCACCCGGTTAATGTATGCCGCAGGCACGCTGCTGGCGGCAATAATTTTAGTGGTTGGAGCTGCGATCTTAAATAATTATGATCAGATGAAAAGCATGCAAAAAACCATGGAATATCTAACCGTCAGCATGGAACAGATGCAAGGGGCATTCACAGATGAGAATGCTGCTTCTGTCGCTGCGAATTCATCGAATGTAAAAAATGAGGAGCCAAAAGCGGAGGACTCCAAGGCAGAAAAGGAGGCCGTGCAAGGTGACGCTTCCAAGGAGCAGAGCTTAGAGGTTGAGGTTTTGCCAGGTGGCGTGAAGAACACGGAAGCTACAGAGAAAACGGCAAATAAAGCAACTGATAAGGAAGCAACCATTGAAAAAGAAACGGTGAAGGCTGAGCCTACAGCTGCACCGACGCCGATACCTACACCAAAACCGAAAAAGCAGGTGAAGAAAACAGAGAAAGCTGCCGCGTCTACACCCAGCAAAGAAACCCAAAAGACAGTTAATTATTATGTGGTTCAAGAAGGGGATACCCTGGCAGGGATTAGTTATAAGCTTTATAAAACCTATACAAAGGCAAAAACAATCATGAAGCTGAACGATATTGAGAATCCAGACTATATCTTTGCGGGACAGAAGCTAATTGTTCCATAAAAACCAGAGATAGTGTAGGCTGAAATAGTAAGAGCAGCTTAGGTGAGAACTAGTAATCATGGGTGCTTATGAATGGGTTGTTGCCTTCATAAGCACTTTTTTTGGCAGCTGAGTCCTTTTTTCTATTTGGCATCAGAAAATAATAGGTGCCAAGAGCATAAAAATGAGTTATAATCTTTTTGTTATAATTTACAAAAAAAAGTAATGATCCAATTGCGGATACAATAGCAGGAGTAGGTTTATGGCAAACGAAAAAGAGGGACAAGCCTTACGAGAGTATGGTAATCGCAAGAAGCGGTTGAAAAGAAGAAGAAGAATCATCATAGTAATCCTGCTGCTGCTTATAACGGCGCTTGGACTTGCAGGCTACAGCTATATTAGTTTAAAAAAATATACGGAATATAAATTAATCAAAAAAACAGAGGTAACAGGTGCTAATGCTGTAGGATACATAAGCTTTGCAAAAGGAATTGTTAAATATAGTAAAGATGGGGCTGCGGCAATTGGTAATAATGGAGAACAAATCTGGAACAGTGCCTATGAGATGACAGATCCCATCGCCGATGCCTGTGAGAACTATGTGGTAATCGCCGACAGAGATGGCAAGTCGATTCATATTTATAATGAAAAAGGAGAAGTTGGGAGTATTCCGACGGTTAACAATATTCGGAAGGTGGAGGTAGGAAGACAGGGAGTGGTGGCTGTCTTAACGGAAAGCAAGAAAACCAATCAAATCATTCTATACGATAAAGATGGAACGGTTCTGGCGCCAATGGAAACTACGGTATCTGCACAGGGATATCCTCTGGACATTTCATTATCAGATGACGCCAAGAAGTTAGTAACCAGTTATCTCTCATATACGGAGGGCAGTGTAACTAACAAAGTATCCACTTACAATTTTGGAGAGGTCGGAAAAAACCAAACGGATCGTTTTGTTGGTGGGTTTAATTTCGATGATGAGGGTGCCATCGTTCCAAAGGTAGAATTTGTGAACAATGACACCATATGTGCCTTTAAAGATAATGGCTTCGTGATCTATTCCATGGAGGAGCTGCCTAAGAGTGTTCACAACGAGAAGGTTGAAGGTAAGATACAAAGTGTAATGTACAATAAACAGTATATTGGAATTGTGGTTCAACAGGAAGGCGCGAATGATAGGAAGCTCTTGCTTTATGACTTAAAGGGGAATCGAGTACTGGAGAAGAAGCTGGATTTTAGCTATGATAGTATTTTCCTTACAGAGAAGGAGCTTGTTATGTATAATAATACGGCCTGTATTATTATGAAGCTCAATGGTGTTGTAAAATTCAAATATACCTTTGAGGAAAGCATTAATGGTATTTATCCAATTAATTATTTCGATCGCTATTACCTAATGAAGGGCAAGGATATCTTGGAGATTGGATTAAAGTAGGCTGAATAACACTATAATGGTTAGCAGTCATTTGCTTGCAAATGGGAATGGCTGAATCCCCTCAGGAAACTTGTATCAATTGTGCCAAGAATAGCCGCAGTTAGTGAGATACACAATCGAATTAGGATACAACATATAAGAAGAGGAGAACTGGAATGAATGTATTATTGATAGTAGTACTGGCAATTTTGATTATTAATGGGTTGATGGGCATGAAAGCGGGCTTAATAAAGACGGTATTTTCCCTGTTTTCCATGATAATCGCAGTCGTTTTGACACTATGGGTAAGCCCTTATATCAATAATTATATGAGAAATAGTGATAATATTTATGAGGGGATTTCTTCGAAGGTAGTAAAAATGCTGCCTTTTTCTGAAAAGGAGATAGTGGATAAAGGCCAGGAAGAGTTTATTCAACAACTGTCCCTGCCACAATCTCTGAAGGACTCTCTCATTAAGAATAATACAGCTAAAGTATATAAGGAAATGGCGATTGACAGCTTTCAGGATTATGTAAGCAACTATCTAACAGGCGTTATTATTAATGGCATGGCATTTATCATAACCTTTGTGATCGTATTGATTCTGCTTTGGGTAATCTGCTTTGCGCTGAATATCGTGAGTAAGTTACCGTTGCTGAATCAGATTAATAAAACGGCCGGATTGGTGGCGGGATTAGTTCATGGTCTTGTGGTAGTATGGATTTTCTTTATCCTCATAACAGTATTCGGGAGCACGGAGCCGGGACAGAGAGCTCTTGAAATGATTGGGCAAGATCAAACATTAAGCTTTATTTATAACAACAATTATCTTCTGAAATTCGTCACTAATATTACGAAGATATTATTATAAGGGCTCATAAAATCACTACAAAAAGGAAGAGCTTAAACAGGCAGATATGATAGCACTCGCACTATCCAAGGAGTTACAAAAGATCCATTGAAAACGGATTAGTAACCGACGGAATGGAGCGGGTGCTTTTTTATAATTGAGTAGTCCAAATAATGGAAGAAAAAAATATTAAAAAAGTTGTTGACATTCTCTTTGCAAGGTGATATACTTCTTTTTGCTGACGCGGCAAGCCGCCGAGTCGGTGAAAAAGAAAAAGCCTGCAAGCCTTGAAAAATAAGGGGTGCAAGCAACATGAACCTTGATAATTGAACAGTAAAACAACCCTGAAAATTCTAAAATTATGAATCTTCACATGAGATTCAAAAATAGATTTTCATTGATGTCGAAAGACATCACGAACCGTATCGGTATAGAAAAGTCATTCGTGACTAATTTGTATGGATACACCACAAAAACAGTAAAGATAACAGGATGCTTGACAGTAACAAGTCGAAAGACGAGTTACACAAATGGCTAACGTTTATCTGACTGGATCAAAAACTTAAACATGAGAGTTTGATCCTGGCTCAGGATGAACGCTGGCGGCGTGCCTAACACATGCAAGTCGAACGGAGTTATTATTATGA
>JAEWMZ010000288.1 GCA_023392995.1 Bacillota bacterium | reverse complement strand
TTTTATAATTTTATATACTTTATAATTATGTTAACTTTGTTTTTTAGTAAATATGAATATATTAGTAAAAACACTCAGCTAAGATATGTAATGTTCTTAACTTCTAAGCGCTATATAGTCACCTAATACTGATTTTTTCTTAATTTATCCCCGAATTCATTGCACATGTACCTAGAATGCTAATCCTCCGATGTTTGATTGATAGTAAAAATTTCACTTATAAAGGAAATGTGTATGATACCTAGCGTTTACTATGGTATGTGGATATCCTCATATTCATTGCTACTATATCCAGGAAGATATCCTTCGATATTTTATTTCTAGAATTCATCTACTGGTGTAAAAGGGTTTTAAGTATGATGTTCTTTTTCAGGGTATAAAAATAGGACTATACTGGTGAAACCCTTTTTTCGGGTTCCTCTGGCATAGTCCTGATTGTCAAGCTGATTCATTACATTTCTAGTCTCACGAGGTATGCGAGCTGACATATTCTGAATAGCTAACGCCCATATATTTTTTGAAGCAGCGACCAAAGTAGTTTGGGTCAGGGATGCCGACAGCATCAGCCGTACAAAACATCTTCTTGCTTGCTCCGGCTAACTCAACCGCCCGCTCCATCCGGCACTTAATTAGGAATTCGACAAAGCTTTTTCCTGTTTTCTGCTTAAATTTCCGACTTAGATAACTTGGATTAAACCCAAATTGCTGTGCAACAGAGGTTAGATTGATGTTAGGATCTGTAAAATTATCACAGATATACTGCATGATCTGTTCAATCGCAGACGGCGTAATATCTTGTCCCATCTCCTGTGAACGAATATTGTTTTTATCCAGCTTTTCTTTTATTTTAGCTAACACCTCGGTCACCTCTTGCCGAACAATGGGTTTTAGCATATACTCTACCACCGGCAGATGAACACACTGTCTTGCATACTCAAAATCATCAAATCCTGTTAAAATAATAATCATCAACTCGGTATATCTCTCCGTTGCAAGCTTTGTAAACTCTATCCCATTCATAAATGGCATGGAAATGTCAACAAATACAATGTCTGGAAGTAACTCGTCAATGATGTTAATTGCTTCTATACCGCTTGCTGCCTCACCCACCACTTCCATATCAAGTGATTTCCAATCTATGGATGCCTGTAGCAGACTACGAGCAGACATTTCGTCGTCAATAATCATAACTCGGTACATTATTCTTCCCCCTCTACTTCCGTCTCCCTCATCTTAGGAATATATATCTCAATTTCTGTATATTCGCCTAGCTCACTGCGTATCTGCACTATGTTTTTACAGTCATAGTAATAGCGTATCCGACTGATGGTGCCACACAGACCAAAGCCTGACATTATCTTCACATCATCCCCCTCGCTTGCCTTCAGCACGTTCGTTATCTGCTCGGTACTCATTCCAACGCCGGAATCATACACAATGATATGTAAACCATCCTCTTCCATCGAGGTAGTGATGCGAATAACACACTTTTCTCCCTTGAGGCGCACCCCATGATAAATGCAGTTTTCCACAAGGGGTTGAAGAATCAGCTTAGGTATCATGTAATCGAGGGTGGTTTCGTCAAGAATATATACATCCTCAAATATATTTCCATACCGCAGCTTTTGCAGAGAGAGGTAATCCTGCGTAATACGCAGTTCCCGCTTTAGAGGTATCTCCCGATCACCTTTGCTAAGAAAATTGCGATAAAAGCTGCCCAGTGTCTCTAGTGCGTCATGTGCCTTGCTCGCATTCTCCTGCACCGCCATATAGCTGATCGTTTCTAATGTATTATAGAGGAAATGCGGCTTTATCTGCTCTTGGAGCACACGGATCTCCGCCTTTCGCACGTTTTTTTCATTCTCCAGCAGACGATTGAACAACTCATTCAGATACTCAATCATGCTATTGTAGCTTTCAGCCAGCCTGCCTATTTCATTGTTGGGCATTTCGGTGTCAAACTTCTTAAGCCATCCCGATGACCTGGTTCGTTCCATTGCCGCACTCAGATTTCTGATCGGTCGTGCAATATTGACCGTTATAAACCAAGCACAAACTGCTCCCGACAGGATAAAGGCAGTCAGCGTCAACATCAGGGCATATATCGTATCCCGCGGTAGTTCCTCTGCACCTATGCCGCTGGCACACAAAACCACCAATGGTTTTACCGCCAGTCTTCCGGTCAGCGTCTTCTTCTCATTTCCTAATCGAATATCCTTATAGACCATGCTGTCGCTATAATAATCACTATCATACAATGCACCTATCTCTGTATTCCCACATAGAAGTGTACCCGCACTGTCAAGGATACACATACCGCTGGAATTCTGCAACGCAAGTGTATCATCAAAGGCATCGCTTGATATGTTCATTACAAGGATTCCCAGGAGTTTTTGTGATTGAATATCGTATATTGCCCGGGACATCGTAAGAAACGGATTCCCTTTGTTCTTTTTAATTGTGCCATTTCCATTAATTGAAATAACTGTTGCACCACGTGCTTCCAATATTTTAGAGCTCTCTGCATAATTTAAATCGATAAAATATTCACCGATTCCTGTACTTACATACTTGCCATCATTGCGGAAGATATAGACTGAATCAATATAGCTATACAAATTTTGTATTTCGTATATTCCTCTTCTCGCCTCATAGATTTTATCTCGGTTGGTCTCTCCCGCTTTTAAGAAGCTTACCACTCTATCATTGACCATAATCAGACGTGATAAATAATTGTAGTTCACCAAACTTGCTCTGATGGTAGACACCACATTGCTGACCGCTGTTTCCGATGTTCTTATTTTGAAATCATCTTCCGTTTTTTTAATTATGATAGTGGTTGTAATCATAAACATAATACAAAAAAACAATAACAAAATAATAAGCATAAACAGAGTCTTTTGCTGCAACGACATTCTAATATCGCGTTTTAACCGATTACTGCCATGCCTCATTTCTACACCTCAATTATGTATATTCGCTTAATTGCAAATTTCCCCAAACTTCTCTTATGCTATGGTATCACATCTGCTCCATATTTTCAACATGACACATCCAAAATTGGCCAAAGCTCTGCTTCACCCAAATACAAAGGGTCTCCGACTCTGTTCTGTGAAAGCCGCTGAAACAGAGTCCGAAACCCAACTAAAACAAACTATTAACTTATCCCTAACCCTTGATTGCTCCGGCAATGAAGCTATCTTGTATCTTCTTGCTTAATAACGCATAGAATACGAGGGTGGGAAACGTTGCTAACACAAGCGCCGCACCCACTGGACCCCAATCAATCATATACTGTCCGGAAAGTGACTGTATACCGACAGGCAATGTTTTGTGTGTCGAATCACTGAAAAAGATATTCGCAAACATCAACTCGTTCCAGCACTGCAAGAACGTATAAATTGATACTGTTGCCACAGCCGGCTTCATCAGCGGAACTATGATTCGGAAGAAGATGCCCCAGGTACCGCAGCCATCGATACATGCTGCTTCATCAAGATCCATAGGCAATTCTTGCATGAAACCTGTGCAAATGAGAATCCCCATTGCCAAGGAAAAGGCAGCGTAAGGTATAATAAGAGCAAAGTAAGTATAGAGCAAATGCAGTTTTGAAAGAGTGATAAAAATAGGCACAATCGACGCATGAATGGGAATTGTCAGACCAAGCATAAAAAATTTGTTCATTAGCTTCCTTCCCTTCCAAATAAATCTGGTCAGGGCAAAGGTCGCCATAAGTGAAATGAACATAACTAGCACAATGGTCGTAACGGCAATAATAACACTGTTCAGGAAATATTGTTCAATATGCCCAACGCTCATTGCCTTTTGATAGTTTGACCAAAGCCACTCTTTCGGAAGACCGGCAACATTTTCTCCAAATATTTCCGCGTTACTCTTCAGCGAGAAGGTAAACATCCAATAGACAGGGAATAGGTTAATCAGCGCCCAAAGACCTAATATGGTATATACCCAAACCTCTTTCCCCTTACTCCCTTTCTTTGGGAAGGACTCACCCTGGAGTCTAGAATTCTTTTTTTGTTTCAGAAGATCACCATTTTTCACGTTGTTAGTCCTCCTTATCCTTGAATATGCGGCCAATAATCAGAGCAAATGCGAAGCACAAAATGATGAGAAGGAACGCAATCGTACTGCCCATTCCATATCTGTTACGAAGGAACAGCATACTGATCATCAGCGTACTAGGCACCTCTGTTGCATGTAAGGGTCCGCCATTTGTTAAAACATAGATCAAGTCAAAGGACTTAAGGGAGCCTGTGACAGCGAAAATCGTGCTTATCTTCAGAATAGGCTTTATATATGGTAAAACAATATATCGATTTACCTGTCCCTCTCTTGCTCCGTCAATCATTGCTGCTTCACGATACTCGATTGGAACACTTTTGATACCTGCAAACATCAGCAGCATATGATAGCCGACATATTGCCATAAAATTGGCACGAAAGCTGCTCCGAGTGCAGTTTTTAAATCGCCAAGCCAGATCTTAGCCAAGCTATCCAGCCCTAGAGATCTCAGTATTACATTCAGTATGCCGTAGGATGGATTGTAAATCTTTAGCCAGAGCTGACCGATAACAACAGTCGAAATAAGCACCGGTAAAAAATAAATAGAAAGAAAACCTCTTTCACCCTTTCTTCCCTTACCGAGAAGAAGTGCAAGCCCCAACGCAAGAGGCAGCTGAACTGCTACAGAAAGCAATGCCAGAAGAAGCGCATTTCCCAGAGCCTTCATAAAGCCTATAGAGTTACTGGTAAATAGTTCTTGATAATTTTCTAATCCAATGAATGTCTTTTTTCCAAAGCCGTTCCAATCAAAAAAACTGTAATAGCCCGATATAAAGATCGGCGCAATAAGAATAACAAGAAAAAGAAGCAGCGCGGGGAGAATAAAAAGAATAATGGTTAGTTTATTACTATATAGTTTTTTCATCTTGATTCCTTCCCTATTAGATAAGAAGCGGTTCCCAGATGATTTTATTCCAAACAATCGTTGGGAAACCGCTTCCTTCTTAATCGAATCAGAACCTTACAAATTCATAGTTCTCATTCATTTTTCTTAAATTATCATGTACCTGAGTTATTTGATGTCCTTAACAAGACCATCAACAAATTGCTTACCATCGATAGCAGAAGCATAAATCTGACCAACATAGTCAAGATAAATGTTTGCGGTATCAGCAGACATTGCAGTGTCACCGAACAGAACCATCTGGCTTGATTTAGCAACAATATCAGCAACCGACTTTGTCAGAGGGTTGAGGGATGATGTGTCATAATCAGGTGTCCATGCTGGAAGTCCATTGCCATCAAGATAACCATAGTGGCAGATACCCTTAGCAAGTTCAAATGCAGCCTCTGCAGCAACTGCAGCATTCTTGGAACTAGCTGCAACAGCAAGTGTATCGGATGGTCCACCAATGAGCTCGCCTAACTTAGACTTGGTAGAATCAATAACTGGGAACTCAGCAACCTGAATCTTA
>JAEWMZ010000201.1 GCA_023392995.1 Bacillota bacterium | reverse complement strand
TGCAGTGGATGTATTCGCGGTTAAGAATCATTTATTTATTGCAAATATGGAATTTGCAAAAAGAATTTCTGCAGCAGTCCTAAAGCATGAGGAGGTTGGCATAGCCAGTGATATTGAATTAAAGGGTGCTCTGCCGGATTATATTGCACCGGCGAAGGGGCAGGAATATGGGATCAGGATATCACTGAATGAGAAGGATAATCTATTTTCCAAAACACTGCACTTAATTCCAAGGGTCATAACCCTGGGCATAGGCTGCAAAAGGGGCAAGTCTCTCGAGGAGATAGAGAGTCTGGTGCTTAAGGTGCTAAAGCAGCATCAGATCTCCATTCATGCAGTCCGTAATGTTGCCACCATTGATTTGAAAAAAGATGAGCAGGGGCTTCTGGCGTTTTGTGAGAAATATAAGCTGGAGCTTACAATATATACTTCTTCTCAATTAGAAGAGGTCTCCGGCAGCTTTACAGAATCGGAGTATGTGAAAACAGTTACCGGAGTCGGTAATGTATGTGAACGAGCAGCCATTCTTGGAAGCGGCTATGGACAGATGATTCAGGAGAAGACAGCAAAGGACGGGGTTACCGTCAGCGTAACAAGAAGGGAGCAGGTGATTTATTTTGAATAAAATATATGTAATCGGAATTGGTCCGGGTGAATATGAGCAGATGACCATCAAAGCGGTGAAAGCAATGGAGGGAAGCGATACAATTATTGGATATACGGTGTATGTGGATCTGGTAAAGGAGCATTTTCCGGATAAGAAGTTTATGAGCACGCCGATGAAAAAAGAAGTGGATCGTTGCATCCTGGCATTTGAGGAAGCTTCCACCGGTAAGACAGTTGCCATGATATGCAGCGGAGATGCAGGAGTTTACGGTATGTCAGGACTCATGCTGGAGCTTGGCAGCAAATATCCCCAGACCACGGTAGAAATAATACCAGGGGTTACAGCAGCTCTGGCAGGCGGCAGCGTGCTGGGGGCACCTTTAATGCACGACTTTGCTGTAATCAGCCTAAGTGACCTCTTAACTCCCTGGGAGAAGATTGAGAAGAGACTGGAATGTGCAGCAAAAGCAGATTTTGCAATCTGCTTATATAATCCCTCCAGCAAGAAGCGTTCGGATTATTTACAAAAGGCCTGTGACATAGTATTAAAATATGCCAATGAAGATACCGTATGTGGACTGGTAGTTAATATCGGAAGAGAAGGGGAAGAAGGCAGAATCTTATCCTTACGTGAACTTCGGGATACAGCGGTGGACATGTTTACAACGGTGTTTATCGGTAATTCTCAGACCAAGGAAATTGACGGATTCATGGTCACTCCAAGGGGCTATGAGATCGGACAGTAAGGAGGAGCTTGGTGAGTAAAATCATAATCTTTGCAGGTACGGTGGAAGGAAGGGCTTTGGCGGAGGAATTGGCTGGTTCTGGAATCCAGGTGCATGTGTGTGTGGCAACGGAATACGGAGAAAAGCTTTTACCAAAGGGAGATAATCTAAGTGTAACTTCAACAAGATTGGATGCCGAAGAGATGAAGCAGCTCCTGGAAGCAGAGCAGGCAGCTCTTGTGATTGATGCAACCCATCCCTTTGCAGTAATTGTGTCCGAGAATATAAAAAAGGCTTGTACAGAAACAAGCAGGAAATATCTGCGAGTGCTCAGAGACAGCCTAAGGCCGGAACAGGAAGGTATGAGAGCACAGGAAGATATTATTTATGTGGAATCCGTTGAAGCGGCGGTAGAATATCTTAAGTCAGTGGATGGGAATGCACTTTTGACCACCGGAAGTAAAGAGCTGGCAAAGTATACCAGTGTTCCTGATTATAAGAATCGCTTTTATGCCAGAGTGCTATCTACACCGGAAGTGGCAGTTATGTGCGCGGAGCTTGGCTTTGAAGGAAAGAATTTGATCTGCATGCAGGGTCCCTTCTCAGAAGAATTAAATTATGCCATGCTAAAGCAAATCGATGCCAAGTATCTGGTAACCAAGGAATCCGGGCAAGCCGGAGGATATCTTGAGAAAATAAACGCCTGCATCCGGGCAGGGGCAAAGGCAATTGTGATAGGCCGGCCAAGGGAAGAAGAGGGAATATCCTATAAGCAATGTCTAAAGCTCTTGACCAGAGAATATGGGCTAAAGATAAAACGGCATATTTCATTAATAGGAATCGGAATGGGCTCCAGAGGAAATATGACATTGGAAGCACTTCAGGCTTGTCAGGAAGCGGATTTATTGATCGGAGCAGAACGAATTATTGAGGCTCTGGGCAGGGAAGAACGCCCGGCTCTGGTGTCCTACAAACCAGTGGAAATCCGGGAATATATTAAGGAGCATCCAGAGTACAAGAATATCGTAATTGCTTTATCCGGAGATACCGGTTTCTACAGCGGTGCAAAGAGACTGCTGGAGGAGTTAAAGGATTACGAGGTTACTGTGCTGCCCGGAATATCCTCCTGCATCTACTTGTGTGCGGTATTGCAAACCTCCTGGGAGGATGTAAGCTTCTACAGCATTCACGGCAGGGAGGAAAATATCCTCCATGGCATTCGAACACAGGAGAAGGTATTTACCTTAATGGGTGGAAAGCAGGGAATGAAGGAGCTTTGCGAGAGGCTACTGGAGTATGGATATAAGGAAGTTATGCTTTCGGTGGGGGAACGCTTATCCTATCCGGAGGAACGAATTATTCGGGGTACGCCGGAGGAGCTGTTGGAACAGGATTTCTCTGAATTGTGTGCCGTATTGATTGAAAATCCCGCTGCAAAAGCTGCGGTTATCACTCCTGGACTCCCGGATGAGGCATTCATCCGCGGTAAAGTGCCGATGACGAAGGAAGAGGTTAGAAGTATCTCCATCTCAAAAATGAGGTTAAATAGATCGTCAGTCATCTATGATATTGGTGCCGGCACCGGATCAGTGTCAATAGAGCTGGCATTACTGGCGAATCAGGGCAGAGTATATGCCATTGAGAAGAAGAAGGAAGCAGTCGAATTAATTGAAGAAAATAAAAGAAAATTCGGAGTTGATAATCTAACGGTAATCGAAGGTCTGGCACCGGATGCAATGAAGGATTTGCCTGTCCCGAGCCATGCCTTTATCGGCGGAAGCACCGGGAATATGAGAAGTATTCTAATACAGCTTCTGGAGAGGAACCCTATGATCCGGGTCGTAATCAATGCGATTGCCCTTGAGACTGTGGCAGAAGCAGTGGAAGAGGTAAAAGCACTGGGAATTGCAGATGCAGAATTTGTCCAGGTATCGGTATCAAAGGCTCAGGCATTAGGAAATTATCACATGATGATGGGTCAGAACCCGGTTTATATTATTTCTTTTACCGCAGGAGATAGGAATAGCTAGACCTTAATTAGCTTTTAGGTACTTGCAAAACTCGTTAAGTGAAGCTATTGAATACACAACAAATGCTGTTTCGAAGCGGAAGCTAAGCCCGAAGGAAGCGTTGGAGCGAAGAAATAGCATTTGTTGTGTATTCAATTTCAAAAACTAAATGGTTTCGCGATTACCTATAATTAGCTTTAGTAGAAGGGAGAGTTAGCAATGATGAAACTGCCTAGAGTTATGATCAGTGGGGCTTCCAGCGGCAGCGGAAAGACCCTGGTGACCTGCGGAATACTGCGAGCCTTTCAAAACCGGGGGTACCGTATGGCCTCCTTTAAATGCGGGCCTGATTACATCGACCCCATGTTTCACTCGGAAATCATAGGTGCGAAATCACGCAATCTGGATACCTTTTTTTGTGAGGAGGAGACAGTAAAATACCTGTTTGGGAAAACTGCAAAGGATGCTGACCTGTCTGTGATTGAAGGGGTTATGGGCTATTATGACGGGATGAAGGGAACCTCGACGCAGGCGTCCAGCTATGAGTTGGCGAAGGTAACGAAAACTCCGGTAATTCTGGTCGTGAACTGCAAGGGAATGAGCCTCTCCGTAATTGCAATGATTAAAGGATTTCTTGAATATAAGAAGGATAGTAGAATTGTCGGTGTGATCCTGAATCAAATGTCTCCCAAGATATATGAAGATATTAAGGAAGTACTGGAGGCAGAGCTGCCGGTCAAGGCGTTAGGATATGTGCCCTTTGTCCGTGATCTAGTAATCGAAAGCAGGCACCTGGGTCTGGTGACCCCGGAAAAGGTGGATCATCTGCAGGAAAAACTGGATGAACTGGCTAAGGTCTTTGAGGAAACCTTAGATCTGGATCAGATCTGGAACATAGCAAATTGCGTGGAAGAGCTTACCTATGATCCGCCCGAGTTGCCTAAAATTGAAGGCAGCCCGGTGATTGCAGTAGCCAGGGATGAAGCTTTTTGCTTTTATTATCAGGACAATCTGGAGCTGTTAAAAGTGATGGGAGCTAACTTGGTGGAATTTTCACCCTTGCATGATAAGGAATTGCCGTCTGGAATCAGCGGTCTTATCCTGGGGGGCGGTTATCCGGAACTAGCGGCAAAGCAGTTAAGCGATAACGAGAGCCTGAGAGCTTCGATCAAAGAGAGTTTATTAAAGGGTTTGCCCTGTATTGCAGAATGCGGCGGTTTTATGTATCTTCACGATACGATGGAGGATATGGATAAAGTAAGTCATACAATGGTGGGTGCCATCTCAGGCAAAGTTTATAAGACCGAGCGGCTGAATCGCTTCGGATATATCACGTTAACATCGAAGCAGGATCAGATGCTGGCGTCAGAGGGTGAGAAGACCCGAGGACACGAATTCCATTATTTTGACAGCAGCAGCTGCGGCAACAGCTTCTTGGCAAAGAAACCTCTTCGTGATACCCAGTGGGATTGTATCCACGGGAATGATCGGCTGGCGGCTGGCTTTCCCCATCTGTACTATTACTCTAATCCTAAGATGCCCTACGGATTTCTGCAAAGCTGTTTAAATTATGCAGATGAACAGCGAAGGAATTTACATCAAGTGTATGAAAATATTCATCAATAGTATAGTTTTATAATTCCCTAAAAGTGAAAGAATGGAAAGGTTTTGGTGATAAAATGAAAATAGAGCTGGAACAGGTACTGCCAATGGAAATCGAACAAAGAAGCTTTGAAATCATTACAGAGGAGCTTGGCTCCAGAATTCTTGATGAGGAGAAGGCGCCTATTATTAAGAGAGTGATTCATACCACGGCGGACTTTGAATATGCAGACACATTGACATTTTCAGAGAATGTGGTGGAAAAGGCGCTGGAGGCTTTAAAAAGAGGGGCATCTATTGTAACGGATACCCAGATGGCAAAGGCGGGTATTAATAAGAAGGTGCTGCAAAGGTATGGCGGTGAAGTATTCTGCTTCATGTCCGACGAAGATATTGCGAAGACTGCAAAAGAGAAGGGAACTACAAGAGCCACGGCAAGCATGGATAAGGCTTCTCTAATGAATAAGGAATTCATCTTTGCAATCGGTAATGCACCTACTGCCTTGGTAAGGCTCTATGAGCTTATGGAAGAGAAGAAATTAAATCCTGCCCTCATCATAGGTGTGCCCGTGGGCTTTGTTAATGTCGTTCAGTCCAAGGAGCTGATTATAGAATCCGGCTGCCCCCATATCGTTGCAAGAGGCAGAAAAGGTGGAAGTAATGTAGCCGCTGCAATCTGTAATGCATTGCTATATATGTTGGATAAGGATAGATAGTAATTATAAAGCGCAATGATTGGAGTGATTTTTGAGTTTCGCAATCATTATGATAGGATTCGAGTGTCAAAAGTCAGATTTATGTCTTGGAATGAATATGCATGCATATATATCCATCTGGACTTGCCTTACCATTCCATGAATCGCCTAAAAAGAAGTCGATTCATAGATGCCGGTCTGCGCCATCTGGATATATATACACACATATTCATTGCAAAATTTCTTGAATAACTTTTGACATCGAATCTTAGATAGTAGAAGGAGCTATATATGACTGGAAAATTATACGGTATTGGAGTTGGACCGGGAGATCCGGAATTATTAACATTAAAAGCGGTAAGACTAATGTCGGAATGTGACATCCTGGCACTACCCAACAAGAGTAAGGAAGCCTGTGTTGCTTATGAGATTGCAAAAGGTGCTTATCCTGAGCTTGACTTAAAGGAGTGTCTGTATCTGGAATATCCGATGACGAAGGATAAGCTGATCCTGGGAGAAAGCCGCCGAAAAAATGAGGAACTGGTAACCGCAAAATTAGATGAGGGTAAGGTGATTGTATTCTTGACCCTGGGTGATCCTACGATATATTCGACTTATATGTATCTGGATAAGAAGATTCGGGAGAAAGGTTATGCTGCGGAGATTGTAAGCGGAATACCTTCTTTCTGCGCCATTGGCGCTACCTTAGGCATTTCCTTGGGAGAGGCAGAGGATGAGATACATATCATCCCGGCTACCTATGGATTGTCTGAAAGCATGGAGCTGCCAGGAACAAAGATTTTGATGAAGGCAGGGACGAAGCTAAAGGAGATCAAAGCAATTGCCAGGAACAATAACTATCAGGTAGCTGTGATTGAGAACTGTGGTATGAAGGAAGAAAGGATCATGAGAGGAATAGATGAAATACCGGATTCCTCCGGCTATTATACGACAGCAATTATAAAGACAAAATAAGGTAAAAAGATGTGGCCGTGCTGGTTAAACAGTACGGCCACATCTTTTTATGGCAGAGGAAGAACCCTCTAGAAATTATTAATATACTTATTCAAATGAATACAGCTCCTTTCAAGGACATACAATTTTAGGTAATTGCGAAACGCAGAAACTTAGCTATTGTATACACAACATATACTGTTTCGAAGCGGAAGCTAAGCCCGAAGGAAGCGTTGGAGCGTAGGAAGAGTATGTGTTGTGTATACAATTACAATCACTATATTGTTTCGCAATTGCCTAACATACAATTTAACTAGACTTTTATTAACTCCGAATAATAAATTTTCGGCTTTTATAGATTTATATCATGCAATATGATATAGTTGCCTCATGAAATTCTTACCTTTCTAGATAATTGCGAAACTCAATAAAAAATATATTGTTATCAATTACCTAGTCAAATCAGATGGGAGATTAGTAGATGAGAGTAGATATCAGCAGGTTTAACCTTTTGTGCAGATGTGGAAAAAAGCATGAGATTTCTGTAAAAAACATTATTATTGAAGCGAAGGCAGTAAGACATCTGAAAGAAATGGTGGATGGATATCAGATGCCTGTAATTCTGTGTGACCGGAATACGAGGAAGGCTGCCGAAGAATCCATGAAAGAATATTTTAAATGCTACGGCGTACTGGAGCTGGAAGGAACGGATATCCATGCAGATGACAAGCAGGTGGCATGGGTCAGAGAACGTTTGTTACCTGCCACAGACCTATTAATTGCCGTAGGCAGCGGTACAGTTCATGATATTACAAGGTACATAGCACAGGAACGCAGGATTCCTTTTATTTCAGTACCCACTGCGGCTAGTGTGGATGGTTTTGTATCTACAGTAGCTGCAATGACCTGGCAGGGAATGAAAAAGACGATACCGGCAGTCGCGCCCATTTATGTATTGGCGGATACGGAGATCTTCGCACAGGCGCCTTATCGCTTAACTGCGTCCGGTATTTCTGATTTAATGGGGAAATATACGGCTTTGCTGGACTGGAAAATATCCCACTATGTTACCAAGGAGTATTTCTGTCCTCAAATCTATGATTTGGAGCTCGAGGCTTTAAGTGAGGTGGAGGCAGTACTTGACCAGATCAGGCGTCAAGATAAGGAAAGTATGGAGAAATTAATGTATGCGCTGCTTCTGTCGGGACTGGCAATGCAAATGCTGGGAAATTCCAGACCGGCCTCAGGAGCAGAGCATCATGTAGCTCATTTCTGGGAGATGGAGGTAATGAATAAGAAACTGGGGGCATTACACGGTGAAAAGGTATCCATTGGTCTTCTTTTATGCTTAAAGCTTTATGAAAAGATAAAGCTGGCAATTCAAAATGGTCAATGTGAGGTAAATGACCATAGTGAATTTGAAACAAAGTTATTAAAGGAAACCTTTGGACTAAAAGGCCTTTATGAAGGTATTCTGGAGGAAAACGGTGAAAATATCTTAGCAGCGATTGACCCAAAAGCACTAAAAGAAGCACTTCCTGCTATCAAGGAGGCTCTGGAGGAGCTGCCGGAGGCTGATGAAATGAGAGAAAAGTTGATTCAGGCAGGCTGTGTAACAGACATGAAGGAAATTGGCCTTGAGGACAGCCTTGAGGAATTAACCTTAAGGTTATGCCCCTATGTTCGAAGAAGATTAACATTACTGCGCTTATCAAAAATGCTAGACTATCCGGGAGCCATCCAGGTGATTTAATCTGATTTAAAACAGAAATTATAAATATTGTTATGAGAGAAAAGTGCCCTATTGTTTTATTGAAAAATATAAAATGATAGGGCACTTTTTATATTTCAATTGGAAATGTTTTTGCTTTGATTTGTGCAAATGAGACAAGGGAATGAACCGGAAGACAACAAATATGTTAATTTAAGCTTCTTTCAGAGATAAATACGTAAGATACTTAGATAATTACAAATCTATTAGGATATTATTTAACCTGAAATTCATGTAATCTAATAACAAGTTAGCAATGAATCATTTTTGAAATGATGATATATGTGACATATGCATAATTAACAAAATAAAATATGGATATATATGGAAAAATAAATATTTAATATTAACAATAAAAACACAAAAATAAAAAATATATTGACAAAACGTATAACTGGAGAGATAATGTAATTGCTTTTATAAAAAGATTAATAAAAGAAAAATGATAATAAAAAACGACAAATTTGAAAAGCATTAGAAAAAGATTTATTAAGAAATAAATAGATCAAATTCGAAGGAGGTAATTAAGTGAAGATGCGCGCGTTGGTATATAACGGACCCAAAAATATCAGAGTAGAAGATGTCGAAATTCCGGAAATTGGTGCTACAGATGTCCTCATTAAGCTAAAATACTGTGGAGTCTGTGGAACGGATATACATATATTCAGCGGAGAAGGCGGAGCCTTTGAGGTAACTCCTCCCCTGATTATGGGTCATGAATATTCTGGAATTGTCGAAAAAGTCGGAGCGAAGGTCACCAGAGTGAAGGCAGGAGATTTGGTAACGGTGGATCCCAATCAGATGTGCGGTGAGTGTTACTATTGCAAAAATGCTATGGAGCAGTTTTGTGAGAATGTAATTGGAATCGGAACCACCACCGACGGCGGATTTGCAGAGTACCAGGTAGTTTGTGAAAAACAGGTATTTAAATTTAAAGAAGGTATGGATGCCTTAACAGCCTCCATGACAGAACCGGTATCTTGCTGTCTCCATGGAATTGACCTGTGCAATATCAAGCTGGGAGATGAGGTGCTGGTAATTGGCGGAGGGCCAATCGGTCTGATTATGTTACAGCTAGCAAAAATGGCTGGCGCCAGCAAGATTATTTTATCAGAACCGGTCACTGAAAAAAGAGAAATGGGACGAAAGCTTGGAGCAGACCTGGTGGTCAATCCTCTGGAAGAGGATCTGGTTGCTGTACTGAAGCAGAATTGCAAGAATGTCAATGTGGTAATTGAATGTGTCGGGAATATAAGAACCATTGATACAGCTATTCAATGTGCGGGAAACGGCGCTACGGTAATGATGTTTGGTCTTACCGGTCCTGGTAAAAGCTTGAAGGTTGATCCTGAGCTGGTATTTAAAAAGGAATTAAAGCTTACCTCATCTTTCATTAATCCGTATACCTTTGAACGATCAGTCGCAATTTTGGAATCCGGCAAGCTGAATGTTACCGAGATGATCAGTGATGTAATACCCCTTGAGGATTGTGTAAAAGCCTTTGAAGATGAAAGCTATCGAAGAAAAGGAAAAGTAGTGATTCAGCTAAATGACTAGCAGCTACCCAGCAGTTAATGTCAGTTAGAGTAGGAGAAGGTAGGATCATTATTAAATGAAATAAGCAGCGAAATGCTGTTTATATATTAATTATTTTTAATAGGAGGAAAGGAAATGAAAAAAAAGATCATTAGTTTGTTACTGGTTGGGGCCATGGTATTAACTGGATTTGTAGGCTGCAGCACAAAGGAGCCTGGAAAGGAATCAGCTCCAGCAACAACACAGGACACAAAAACAACGGATGCTGCTGCACCTGCAACGGATGAGGGAACCAAGGATGCAGCCAAGCCTTTTAAGGTTGGTATCACAATTCAGTCACTTGAGAACAGCTATTGGGCAGGTGTATTTGGAGAGGTAGAGAAGCTTTTAAAGGAAAAGGGATGGGAATATACCATTCTTGCTTGTAACGATAATTCTGCTACACAGATTCAGCAGATCGAAAACTTTATCACTAATCAGGTTGACCTTATCATGGTTCATCCTTCTGATCCAAATGCGATCGAAGATTACTTAAAGCAGGCTAGAGATGCCGGAATTAAGGTAATGAGCTGGGATGATGCAATGACAAATACAGATCTTAACTGGATTCTTGACAACACCAAATTAGGATATGCTATTGGTACAGAAGCAGCAAACTTCATTAATGAACATTACACAGAAGACAAAGTAGCAGAAGTTGCAATTATGAACTATCCTCAGACACCAATCCTTCTTGAGAGAGAAAATGGTATCTTAAGCGCTCTGGAAGAGATCGCAAAGGGTAAGTATAAGATTGTTGCTCAGCAGCCTGCAATTGACGCTCAGACAGCATTAACAAATATGGAAACAATTCTTCAGGCAAATCCTGATACTAAGATCGTTTGCTCCATCGGTGCAGGCGGTGACATTGGTGCTAACGAAGCCTTCATGACAAAGACCGAAGGCAAGATTCCGGATGATATGGGTATCTTCTCAGCAGATGCTACACAGCAGCAGTTAGAAGCAATCGTTAACGGCGAAGCAACCAGAGCTTCCGTAGGTTTTGAAGGTTCCAACAAGAAGACCGCTGCAGCCGTTGTTGATCTGTATGAGAAGCTTCTGAATGGTGAAACTTTCGCAGAGCAGAACTTAGTTAGACCACTGTTAGCAATTGATAGCTCAAATGCAGCTGAGTACTTGGCTGATTACAAATAAGATTTAAGCACTTGAAGGTCAGATATATGTATTTTGTTTTCCTAGATGGTTAGGTACATAATGGTGACAAATCATTGGCATGAGAATTTGATACTTAAATCAATAATAGAAAGCTATAGTACAAATTATGAATGTGGAGTTATTCCCTAGAGTAGCTCCACATTCTAAAAAACAAGAATGCGTGGTGTAAAGAATGAATGATGAGTATATTTTAGAATTGCAGCATATTAGGAAAGAATATCCCGGTGTAATTGCATTAAAGGATGTCTCTCTGGAGGTGAAGAAGGGTGAAATTCTTGCACTGATTGGAGAGAATGGCGCCGGAAAATCCACGTTGATTAAAACCTGCTCCGGAGCGGTTATCCCAACCTCCGGTAAAATCGTGATTAATGGGAAAGAATTTACCCATATGTCCCCTCAGCTTGCCACAGAAAATGGGATAGCAATTATTTATCAGGAATTTAATAATGTAAAAGGACTTTCAGCAGCTGAAAATCTTTTTCTGGGAAATCCCATAAAGAAAGGACTTGTGATTGATAAACGGGCAATGGAGAAGGAAGCTGAAAAAGCATTTGCCCAGTTGAATATCAAGATTAACCCAAAGACTTTAGTCGGTGATCTTACTGTCGGCTATCAGCAGATGATTGAAATTGCAAAAGCGATATTACAGGATGCAAAGGTATTGATCATGGATGAGCCTTCCGCTCCGCTTACCAGTGCTGAAGTTGAGAGTATGTTCAAGGTATGTGAGTTGTTAAAGGAAAAGGGAGTATCCATTATATACATATCCCACAGATTGGAAGAAATATATAGACTATCAGATCGAATTGTAGTATTACGTGACGGCGAGTACATCAAAACCCTGATTACAAAGGATTCCCATGTGGATGAGCTGATTCAGCTGATGGTCGGGCGATCCTTACATGAGACATTTCCTCCCCGAGCAGCAGGTTATAATGACGAGGTGATTCTAGAGCTGCGGAATGTAAGCGGCAATGGTGATAAGGACATTGATTTACAGATTCGAAAAGGTGAGATTCTTGGGCTCGGAGGCCTAGTAGGTGCAGGTCGGACAGAGCTGGTACAGATGATTTTTGGTGCAGCAAAAATGACGAACGGAAAGATGATCTTTAAAGGAAAAGAAGTGAGTCCGAAGTCTCCGAGGGAAGCCATTGACCTTGGAATTGCGCTTGTACCGGAAGATCGCAAACGTCATGGTGCCTTGCTTGGTGTATCAATCAAAAATAATATTAATATGCCAATCTACAAGAAGATATCCAAAGCGTCAGTAATTAATCATAAAAAAGAAATGGAAGTAGCAAAGAAGTACGAACAGGAATTATTAATTAAAACCCCTACTCTTCACCAATTAGTGAAAAACTTAAGCGGTGGTAACCAGCAAAAGGTGATTATCGGCAAATGGCTTGCAGCGAACTCTGAATTAATTATTTTTGATGAACCGACCAGGGGAATTGATGTAGGCGCCAAAGCCGAGATTTATAAGCTGATGAACGAAGTAATTTCAAATGGTAAGACTATTTTGTTGATTTCATCCGAGATGGAGGAATTAATGGGAATGTCAGATCGAATTGTAGTTTTGGCAGAAGGTCGGATCACCGGTGAATTAAAGAAAAATGAATTTGATCAAGAAACTATAATGAAACTGGCATCTGCCGTTTAGGCGGTTAGGTTGAAAAAAGATTATTTTCAACCTTTCTATTCAGGCCTGTTCAATTTTTGAATAGGTCATTAATAAATTGAAAGGCACGGGTGTAAAAATGAAGAGCACTTCGATTAGAATTATAAAAGAAAAGGCGATCTGGATTGTATTTATCGCTCTGTTTATCGCATTTTCGCTGGCAAACCACAGGTTTATTTCTTCTAGTAATTTATTTACCATAGCGCGTCAGGTATCCATGCTGGGTATTGCGTCCATCGGTATGACATTTGTTATTTTAATTGCCGGTATTGATCTTTCCACCGGTTCCATCATAACCCTTGTTAATATCGTAGCCGCTTACTTAATGGTAAATATGGGATTTGGTATGGTGGCAGCGGTAGTTATTTCATTAATTTTATCCATACTCGTCGGCATTTTAAACGGCTTTATGATATCAACCATTGGAATACCGGCAATCATTGCAACCTTTGCAACGCAGATTGTCTTTGAAGGTGCTTCCTACCTCATCAGCGGTGGTACACCAATTTATGGCTTTGATGAAAGATTTAAGATTATTGGACAGGGCTATGTTGGACCGGTTCCGGTTCCGGTAATCATTATGATCATATGTTTTGCAATCGGTTCCTTTATTCTGAATAAGAGTTATTTCGGACGTTATTTCTATGCGGTTGGCGGTAATGAAGAGGCTTCCAAGCTTTCCGGTATCCGCGTAGGCCGTACCAAATACCTGGTTTATGCTTTATCCGGTCTATTCGCAGGTCTTGCAGGAATTGTTATGCTATCACGTACGAATTCTGCACAGCCTACCGCTGGTATGGGATATGAATTTGACGTAATCACTTGTGTTGTACTTGGTGGTGTATCTGTTTCCGGTGGTTTTGGTAAGATGTCCAACGTTGTTGCCGGTGTGTTAATTATAGGAATTCTGACCAACGGTATGGTGCTCCTGAATGTAAGCACCTATATGCAGATGATCGTAAAAGGTATTGTGCTTGTACTAGCGGTTGGTTTTGACAGCTTCCAGGCAAAAAGAGCACTGACATAAATATGTGAAATGCAGAACATTTCACATCCGGCATTAAGCGGCCTAGGGTCGAATGTCCGTTAGTATGACCGTTCGGGAGCTTCGATACAAAAGGAGTACTTATTATACAGGAGTAAAGCTAACAGCTATGATGTTAGCATCTGATTAATACAAAACAAAATAAGATATTCAATGATACGGGGAGTATATGAATAGAGGCTTCTGTAACCAGCAAGAGTAAATAGGAATGAAGGATGCAAATTCAAATTAAGCACATATAGGTAATTGTGAAACTCAGTAACTGAAGATATTGTATACACAGCAGATACTGTTTCAAAGTGGAAGCTAAGCCCGAAGGAAGCGTTATAGCGAAGGAATAGTATCTGCTGTGTATACAATTACAAAAACTATATTGTTTCGCAATTGCCTAAACTAAATACATATTAAAGGAGAATGAAAGCTATGGGAATCATGGAGAGAATGAGATTGGATGGTAAGGTATCGTTTGTAACCGGTGGTGCAAGAGGAATTGGTAAGGCAATCGCTGTGGCACTTGCCGAGGCAGGCAGTCATGTAGCAATCGTTGATGTAGATATAGAGGAATCAGAGAAGACAGCGAAGGAAATTGCTGAGACTACAGGCGTTAAGACAATTGCAATTAAAACAGATGTAACAGATCAAGCTGATGTGGATCAGATGATTGAGACTATTTTAAAGGAATTTGGCAAATTGGATGCTGCCTTTTGTAATGCAGGTATCTGTATGAACATTCCGGCAGAAGAGATGACTCTGGAACAGTTTAAAAAAGTAATCGATATTAACCTGACCGGCGTATTCTTAACCTCACAGGCAGCTGCTAAGGTTATGTTAAAGCAGGGCAAGGGCTCCATTGTAAATACAGCTTCCATGTCCGGGCATATTGTTAACGTACCTCAGCCACAATGCTCCTATAATGCATCAAAGGCAGGTGTAATTCAATTAACCAAATCCATGGCAGTGGAATTTGCAAAACGGGGCGTAAGAGTTAACTGCATCAGCCCTGGATATATCGGGACGGAACTGGTAATGAACGCACCTCATCTTAAGGCTCTGATTGATGAGTGGAATGCAATGGCACCAATGGGCAGACTTGGACGTACCGACGAATTACAAGCAATTGCTGTTTATCTTGCAGGTGATACCAGTGACTTTACAACTGGCTCAGATATTATGATAGACGGTGCCTTCAGCTGCTTTTAAGAAAAGCTTCATCTGCTCTTGGAGGAATTTATAGGAGCTTCTAAGAGAAGCAACATCTGCTTCTAATAGAAGTAGAAGGATGCTCTCGGGAGGAACTTATGGGTGCTTTCAGAAGCAGATTTTAACTGGCCAGGCCAGGTATCAAGGAGGAAGATCATGAAGAAATATACCATCGGTATCGATTATGGTACCCTATCCGGACGTGCAGTACTGGTAGATGTTGAAAACGGTGAAGAGCTCTGTTACTCTGTGCTGGATTACAAGCATGCAGTTATAGACCAATATCTGCCCGGCAGGGAAGAACGTCTGGCTAGTGAAACAGCCCTACAGCATCCCCAGGATTATCTGGAGGTATTAAAAACAACAATCCCGGAAGTACTAAAAGCTGGAAATGTCACCAAGGAGCAGGTCATTGGCATCGGCGTAGACTTTACCTCCTGCACAGTACTTCCCGTTGATAAAGAAGGAACTCCGCTTTGCTTTAAGGAGGAATTTAAGAATAGACCCCATGCCTATGTAAAGCTGTGGAAGCATCACGCCGCACAGCCACAAGCGGATCGCTTTAATGAAGTTGCTGATGAAAGAGGAGAAAAATTCCTGGCGCGCTATGGCGGCAGGATGTCCTCGGAATGGGTGGTACCAAAGGCAATGCAAATTCTTTTGGAAGACGAGGAGATTTACCAGGCAATGGACAGCTTCATTGAGGCTGGAGACTGGGTAGTCAGAATGCTGGTCAGAGAAGAAAAGAGAAGTCTTTGTCAGGCGGGCTATAAGGCGGTATGGTCTAAGAAGGATGGCTATCCCAGTAAAGAATTCTTTGCAGCCTTGGACCCGAGGCTGGAGAACTTTGTAGAAGAAAAATTAAGTAATAATATCTATGCAACCACAGATTGTGCCGGTTATCTCACCAAGGAAGCAGCGAAGCTGACAGGCCTTGCAGAAGGGACTCCCGTAGCAGTTGCAAATGTGGATGCCCATGTAGCCTTACCGGCGGTTCGAATCACAGATGCGGGGAAGATGCTGATGATTATGGGTACCAGTACCTGTCATATCATGATGAGCAGCGAAGAACATTTTATTCCGGGTGTGGGTGGTGTTGTGGAAGATGGTGTGGTGCCAGGTTATTATGCTTATGAAGCTGGCCAGGCCTGTGTCGGTGATCATTTTGACTGGCTGGTGAAGCATTGTGTACCGGGCAGCTATGAACAGGAGGCAGCTCAAAAGGGAATCAGCTTGCATCAGCTCTTGGAAGAAAAAGTAAAGGATCAGCTTCCGGGTGAAAGCGGACTGCTTGCTCTGGATTGGTGGAATGGTAACCGCAGTATCTTAACGGATGCGGATCTTACAGGTATGCTTCTTGGAGCAACGCTGCAAACCAAACCGGAGGAGATATACCGTGCTTTAATAGAGGCAACTGCTTATGGTACTAGAATTATTATAGAAGCCTTTGAAGAGGGCGGGGTTCCGATTGAGGAGCTCTACGCTGCCGGAGGTATTGCGCAAAAGAATGAAATGATGATGCAAATATATTGCGATGTAACCAATAAGGAAATCCGCATCTCAGCATCAAAGCAGGCACCAGCCCTAGGCGCAGCCTTATTCGGCGCTGTAGCAGCAGGCACCGAAAGAGGCGGCTATGACAGCATTGAAGCAGCGTCTGAACATATGTCCCGTTTGCAGGATAAGGTCTATGTTCCGAATGCAGCCAATGTGGAACGATATGACCGCTTATTCCGAGAATATAAAATTCTGCACGATTATTTTGGCAAAGGCGAAAATGACGTGATGAAACGGCTCAAAAGCATGAAAAACGATGCAATGAAGTCAAAATAACAAGATACTGGGATGTTCCTGCTTTTACGGAGGGCATCCCATTTTGAGAAAATATAGACAAAAAAATTCACAAAACAGTAGAAATGTGTTATAATTTATCTAAAAATGTAGATAAAAATAGCAACACCGGAGGACGCAAAATGAAACGTACTTTTATGTTAATAGGTATCATAATCAGCTTCATTCTATTCTCCTCCTGCGCCAGGATATCCTCTGACAGCAAAGATACAGAAAAAAACGTTGATTCCGTTAAAAAACCGATTACAATTGCCTTTGCACATAAGAGCCTTAATTCCTATTTTTATACCATTATGAATGAGGCAGTGAAAAAGGCAGTAGAAGAACGAGGCTGGGTGTTCGAAAGCTCAGTAGCTGATTATGATCCGCTCAGACAGAATCAGCAAATTATTAATTTTATTGAACAGAAGCCGGACGCGATTATAACAACAGCAATCGACAGTATTTCCATTGAGGAAGTCATTCTTCGCGGCAATGAGGCCGGAATACCAATGTGCACCATCGATACCAATGCGGTCGGTGGTAAATTAGCCATTGACGTAAGTTTTGACAATTATAAAGCGGGACAAATGGCGGCAGAAGCCATTGTGGAGCAATTAATAGATAAATACGGAGAAGCCAGGGGCACAGTCTTTAATGCGTATGGGGAGCTGACCAGCAATGCCTGGCGACTACGAAAAGAAGGCTTTGAGGATGTAATTCGGCAATACCCGAAGATTACCTATTTGGCAAGAGCAACAGAAGGAAAGCCGGAACTGGTAAAGAAGGAGCTGTTAAAGGCATTTGAGGAAGGTCTGCAAATCGATGCAGTACATTGTCCCAGCGAGCATCCGGGAAGGGGCTTGGTGGAGGCACTCCAGGAATCAAAGCATTGGTTTCCGAGTTGGGAGGAGGGTCATATTATCCTGGTAACAATTGATGCCGAGCCCTATTTTGTAGATCTGATCAATAAAGGCTATGTAGATTCCGCAGTAGCCCAGGATGTGATTGCCTACGGGAACATTACAGTGGATTTGCTGGCGAACTATGTTCTTACGAATAAACCAATTCCGGAAGGTGCCTATTTCTACGGTGACACCTACTGGCAGATCTGCGATATCAGCATTACGGATAATCAGGCAAAGGTAACGATCCCCCCTTATATCATTAATACGGATAACAGTAATGATACCAGGCACTCCTCTTATATAGCCGAGAAGGTATGGGGATTTCAGTATAATAAGTAACAAGTAGATGGGGAAAGAAAGCCGCCTGAGGGCGGCATACAGGAGCTTACATGATTGGCAGATTTTATGGCAGGATAAAAGAACGGAGCTTGAATAAGTTATATAAATTCAGTATATACAGACGACTAATCTGGTGTTTTATTTATGTATTTGTAGTACCCATACTCCTAATTGGCGGATATAATGCGGTTTATTCCTTTTCTAAGAATGAGCAGGCAGCAAAGACCTTTTTGCAGGAGTCTTCCACTCAGATCGCCAATAATATCTCTTACTATATGTTTTCTCATACCAACCTGCTAGAGGAAGTCGCTTCCAATCCTGAGATTGCTAATGATCTTATGATATACAACTCCGTTGACTGGAATAAAAAGAGTGATATAGAAAATCATATTCGACTGGTTCTGGGTAGTACCTTTGGTGCCAGTGGTGCAATTAATACCTGCGAATTGATCTCGGTGAGCAATTCCTATTTCTATTATCCGTCTCCGGTGTCCAACGGTAACTTTTCGAGCAGTAAACTCTTATCCAAGGATGCAAGACAGGTGCTGATGACCGTTAGTCCAAAGGAGGTGCCGGTTGACGATAACAGCTATGTCATCCTGACCAGAGGAATCTACAGTGAGAATGACAGGTGCGTTGGTAACATTGTTGCAGCCTTGGATTTATCCTACTTTAATAAGGTATGCTATGAAAATGTTACGAATCTCTTGAATGAAGTAATGATTATAGATGAGAACAATATTATTATCAGTGCTTCTGATGAGGAGCTGGTGGGATCTACCTTTCGCGGAGATAAAATGCTTTCCGTATCCATCTCAAAAGCGATATCGAACACGAATTTAACCATCGTCAATCATATTGGAATGCAGACGCTTTTAAAATCTGCAATTATCCAATTTGCAATCACTTTATTTACAGCAGTATTATTTGCGGTGCTAGCCTTTACCTTTGCCATACTGTTCACAAAAAGTATCACCCTGCCCATCAATCGGTTAATGGAAGAAATGAAGAAGCCGGAGGTTTTGAAGTTTGTTGAGGATGACGGTGATGATGAATATCACATGGTAATCGAGGGCTTTAACAAAATGAGCCGCAATCTTGTCGAGGCACTTCAAAAGCAATATGATACGAAGCTGCAGGAAATAAAGTTAAGGGAGCTTCGAAAGGAAGCTGAGCTTTCGGCACTGCAGCAGCAGATCAATCCCCATTTCTTATACAACACTCTGGAATCCATTTATTGGAATGGGCAGCTGGAGGGGGATGAGGAAATCAGTGAAATTGTAAATGCGCTTGGTAATTATTTGCGTGTAATTATTATAAAAGGACGAGAATATGTCACCATTGATAATGAAGTGGAAAGTGTGAATAACTACATCTTTTTACAGAATAAGCGTTTTGGCAACCGGATCGTAAATTACTGGGATGTATCCATGTCTTTACGGCATACCAAAATTATTAAATTGGCAATTCACCCCATTGTGGAGGATGTTATCTCTACCAATTTGGACGATATTGAATCTATGATTGATATCAGTATCTCAATCGTAGAGGAGTTTGACACCATCAGAGTCGTAATGACAGGTCATGCAGTAGAATATTTTCTAGGGCTGCAGGGAAAAACAGAGATCAATACAAGGGGCATCAGCAGTGTGGATGAAAGGCTCACCCTATACTATGGTGAGGATTTTGGGGTTGTCTTAGATCAGGAGCAGGTGGAAATCAGGGTAACCATGCCGGTGTATCAAGACCTGGGAAGCGAAGGTAAAAAGCAAAATGGATAAGTTTGTAAGAGTCTTAAGGAAAATATCGATACGAAAACGGCTCTCATATGCATTTTTTATCTTGTGTGTCATCCCGATTTCGATCATGATTATCATCAGTGCAATCATTGAATTCTTATATTACAAAGATAATCTGAAAAGTAATTATAACAATTTTGCCTATGAATCCAATATTCGGGTCAATGATATGTTTGAACAGCTGGAGCTGAAATTCAAATATTTAAAAGAAAACAATGACATTTTGACGGATATGTACCTGTATGCTACCTCTCCCGTCTATCAGACAGAGGGAGTAAGTAACCGTATCGAGAATACGATTGCAAGTATTGTGTCAACCCAGAATGAGATTGACTATGCGGCCATCTTCTTCGAGGATGGAACACCGTTTTTATACAGCAAGGCTTTTATTGATATCGAGGAGATCAGGAGTCGGTTAAAGGATGATCTTGGCTGGTATTACCTGGATTATGGCAAGCAGCCGGTGCTTTGCCGGACAGAAAAAGTTGAGATCGACTATACCAGCGGCTTGAAGGCAAGATATGTGGTGCTGATTAATCTGGAAGAGCTGGAGGGAATCTTAAATAACGCCGCCGCTTCCTCCAAGCAAAAGATAGCAATTACCGACAGTCAGGGTCAAGTGGTTGCCGGCTCCCAGTTCGAGGAATCGGATTTGGTGTATGAGGTTACCAATCCAATCTCAAATACCGGACTACAAGTGAAGAATACCTTTATGAGGACAAAATATGATTTACTGGGGCTGATTACAACAATTTTTCTCTTTATCATCATCATTACTATCTGCGCGATTATTATTTATCTGGTCAATGAAAGTATAAGGATACCGTTAAATCGGCTGCTGGGGCGTATGGAGCGCATTAATGAGGATGAACTGCTGGAAAGGAAGTTAGAGCGAAAAGAGGAGGATACCCTGACAGAATCAAAGGATGAGCATGAGATATTAAACCGGGTATTTACCTCGATGCTAAATCGTTTAAATGAAGTCCTAGAGGAAACCTATATTACCAATATCAACGAGACGGGGCTTAGAACAAGAATTAAGGAGCTGGAGCTGGTAGCCTTGCAGCAGCGGATTAATCCCCATTTCTTATATAATCTGCTGGATAATGTATTCTGGATTGCACAGATGAAGAATTACGAGGAAATCGGGGAAATGGTCTCGGCTCTTGGTGAATTTTTTAAAACCAGTGTGTCGGAGAAGGGGGCTTTTGTTACCATCAGCACTGAGATTGAAAATGTGAAAAGCTACGTATGTCTGCAAAAGATTATGCACAAGAACCAATTCGATGTACAATGGAACATTGATTCTGAGATCGTTCATTATAAAACAGTGAAGCTGATATTGCAGCCCATTATCGAGAACTGTATTGTACATGGGTTTGGCGGAACCACAGGAGGAGGAATCATTTGGATTACCGGAAGAACGGAAGGAAAAACCATCGTCTTTGAGATAAGGGATAACGGCAAGGGCATGGAAATGGATGTTTGTGAAAGAATTACGTTAAAGATGAACAGCTCGATTCTAGGAGTAGGTGACAGTATTGGAATGAGAAATGTGAATCAGAGGATTAAGATATACTTTGGCGAGCCTTATGGTATAAATATTAAATCTAAAATAAATGAAGGTACGACAGTTAGTCTGTGTATCCCAGTTAAGGAGTAAGCTATGTATCGATTGATGGTAGTAGAAGATGAAGATATGATCCGTAGAGGTATCGTAAACAGCATTCCCTGGCAGTCCCTGGGATTTGTGGTGGTAGCTGAAAGTGCAAACGGAAAGGCTGCACTGGAGGAGCTGGAGAGAACACAGGTAGATGTTTTACTGACAGATATAAAAATGCCGATTATGGGCGGCACAGAGCTGTCAAGGATAGTAAGACAAATGTACCCGGAGATTGAAATCATTATCTTAAGCGGATTTGCTGAATTTGAATATGCGCGTCAGGCAATTAGCTTTCGTGCCTTTGATTACCTGTTAAAGCCGACCAATAAGAAGAAGCTTCTGGATGCCTTTACGGCGCTGAAGGAAAGCATGGATCAAAAACGGGAGG
>JAEWMZ010000144.1 GCA_023392995.1 Bacillota bacterium | reverse complement strand
AATGGGCAGCAGGCATTCTAATACCTTCGGAAGCTCCTGGGTCAGATACGTATAATACGGGTAGCCATGCACCATATCTCCATAAAAGCAGCTTCCGCCGACCTCTGGCATGACCACTGCCAGCTTATGTTCCTCAGCATAACGTTCAATGTTTGTAAAGCGCAGCCAGTCCTGGGCATTCCCGGCTCCTCCGTGAAGCAGATAAAGCACAGGATAACTTCTGTTCTCTTTGCCTTCTCCCGGCAGTATAATAGCTACATTGGTGTGAAACCCTAAGCTCTGCGGCAAAAAGCTAAAATTCATAAGACCCATTTTAACATTCCCCCTTTCCTTTTGAAGACTCCGTAATTCCCATCCAATCAATGATCCTGACCAGCTGTCTGTCCCAGTAATCCCAGGTGTGCCCGCCCGGACTGCTCACATACTCCAAGGGGAGTCCGATCTCCTCGGCAAATTTCTGAAACAGCACAGTTCCCTCATAGAAAGGATCCGAGGTTCCGCAGCAGCTAAATAGACGGGGCGGCACAATCGTTGACTCTGCCAGTTCTCTGGCGAGTGTCTTTAGATCATTATTACTGCCTCTGTAATCCTGCACATCCCCGAAAGCCTGTGCGACCGCTCCCACTGCTCCCATCTCGAAAAATCCCATCTCCTCCACATCGCCGACACCGGACATTCCTGCGGCGGCCTGAAAAAAATCCGGACAGTTGAGCGCCCACTTTATGGCACCGTGCGAGCCCATGGAATTTCCCACTACAAAGCGGTCTTCTCTTTTGTCCGAAAGCGGGAATATAGCCTCCATCACCTTAGGCAGCTCCACAGAAATATAATCAAAATAATTCTGTCCGTATTTCATATTGCAATAAAAGCTGTTCTTAACCTCCGGCATAACAACTGCAAACCCGCCGTCCTGACCATACCGTTCAATCCCTGTATTCCGGTAATAGGAGGTACAGTCATCCGAACCTCCGTGAAGAACATAGAGTGTTTTATACTTCTTACCCTTCTTATAGAATTCATCCAAAGAACCCCGAGAACTCCAGGTGCTGTAGGTGGGCAGTACCACCGCAACCCGAACCTGCTCTCTTAATACCTGTGAGAAAAAAGTATAGTTTATCAATCCCATTCGCCATTTCCCCCTTACCATTCTCTTATTTTGCTAAATTGCTAAATCGTTTATTCTTATGTTTATATCATATACTTCCATGAAGATTTTGTCAATATAAGGATGCCAGTTTTCTCCTTAAACTTCAATACTTTTCCTGTTATAACCATACTGGTTCCGTTTTGCACGATGCGTTATCAAACTTATGCTGACGAAAAAATCCACATAAAAAAAGCCTTGCCGGCCTTATTCCATTGGACGAAATCAAGTCATTCTCAATTTCTTCGTCTCAGATAAAATAATTGCCGCTCAAGGCTTATTTTGCTCCTATGTGATTGATATCTCATATCTATGACACTTGCGTTTTCTCCGGTGCAAGGTCTTGTGTGGCACTGTGCGGTTACTCCAAAAAACCACCGCAGCTGTCACGAAAGGCATACTCCGCATACAAGGTGCGGCTCATTGGCATGTCGATCCCATTGTCAATTACCAGGATCAATAGATTTAAGGCATTCTCTGCCAGATATTCGATCGGTATATAAACAGAACTGATTGTGGGTGAAAAGCATTCCAGAGTCGAATTATCACCATAGGTCATAATTTCAACATCCTCCGGTACCCTTAGTCCGGCTTCCTGGCATGCGATAATGGTTCCCAGCACCTGCGCTGAGGACATCGCAAAGATAGCCTGTGGCTTCTCCTTTGATTGCATGAGCATCCGTCCTGCCTCATACCCTGAGCCGTAATCTCTTCCGCTCATTTCTTTGATCCAATCCTCACGAATATCCATTTCATAATTTTTTACTGCTTCCAGAAAACCTGCCTGTCGCATAATAGCTCCGGAGCCTTTGCGCTTCATACTGATTAAAGCAACCCTTTTGTGATTTCTTGAGTGAAACAGCTTTGCAACGCTTTTTCCGATATCGTAATCATTGATATAGACGCAATGGTAATTCTCCTCATTGCGATTCAGCAGCACCACTGGAAGATCAAAGTCATTCTCCTTAAGAAAATCAACATCCTTGTCAGAGGATCCACTGATAATAATACCGCTGAACCTGGAGGAGTTCATTATATTTTTCCATTCGGAAAGCCGGTCAAAATCAAACAACTGGATAAAGAACTCTACATTATATTCTTTTTCCTTCACCGCCTTATACATCCCCATAAAGAAGCGCCCCATAATGTCAAACATAAACTCTGTACTCCAAAATACAGCGATTACCTTCGTCACCACGCCATCCTTTGAATTGCGTAATCTACGGGCATAAATATTAGGCTGGTAATTCATTTCCTTCGCGGCTTCCTTGACTCTTTGCTGTGTGGCCTTGGAAATTCTCAAATCATCTCCTCTGCCATTTAGCACCACCGATACCGTGCCCGGAGAGATGCCCAATTTTTCCGCTATTTCTTTAATTTGGGTTGTTCCGCTTTTTTTCATACTAACACCCGCGCCTTTCAATTTTCAACGCCCTATTCAAAAATTGAACAGGCCTAAATAAAAAGGTTGAAAATGTTTTTTCAACCTGCTTTCTGCTCTATCCGCCTTCCTCCATAGCATATATAAGCCCTCTGCTATAGACTGAAGATGATTTTCTAAGATAATGCAGTGTGCCGCCACCAATCGGATACCCATCCATTTCACCTGCCTCCGTTGATTTCTAACACGACTGCTAATTCTAACCGAGCACTTGGAATTCGTCCCTGTGCTTTTGAGTTTATCACCTATTTTACAGTAATCTTAACTTTTTCTATCTCTGGTGTCAAGTCCTTTCAAGAAACACCAGCTCTGCATAAGTTAGCGCTTTCATATGGCACTGCTTTCATCTAAAACAGCAATTCCCGAAATCGATCGAGCTGCTTTATGTGTATTCTGATTAGTTAACTCATCTGCTTATTTTAGTATTATTATCAAAAAATAATTTCCTTAATTTTGTGTTTTATTTTCTTACAACATAAGGTAAAATAGAGATAGTATCATTCTCTTGGATATAGTATAATCCAAGGCATTATGCAATTTAAAATTTGGAAAGGCTTTTAGAAAGATATGAATGAAAAAGCATTAAGAACCTTAGAGTACAATAAAATTATAGATAAATTATCCGCTCTTGCCGGAACCAGCTTCGGAAGAGAATTATGCAGAAACCTCTTACCAACCGCTGATATCAGTACAATTAACCGTCTTCAGCGGGAGACCTCCGACGCACTCTCTAGAAACCTTCGTAGAGGAAGTGTGTCCTTTAGCGGTATTCATGACATTAGACCCTCTCTCATGCGATTAAAGGTTGGTTCTGCATTAAGTGCCGCGGAGCTGCTTCATATCAGCTCTGATCTGGATGCCACCCTTCGGCTGAAGGCTTACGGCGGCTATACCGGGAAGGATAATGAGGAACAGACAGAGGATTCTCTTACGGAGTATTTCTCCAATCTTGAACCGCTGACACCGCTCAACAATGAGATCAAGCGCTGCATTATCTCAGAAGAAGAGATTGCCGATGATGCAAGCCCTGCGTTAAAATCTATCCGCAGATCTATTCGAGTGGCGAATGATCGTATTCACAGTGAGTTATCTTCCATCCTTAATTCCTCCAGAACCATGCTGCAGGATAATATTATTACCATGAGAAATGGCCGTTATTGTCTGCCGGTTCGTTCTGAATTCAAGGGACAGTTCCAGGGCATGATCCATGACCAGTCTTCTACCGGCTCCACCTTGTTTGTTGAGCCCATCGCAATTGTTCGTCTTAACAACGAGTTGAAGGAATTATCCATTAAGGAGCAGGAAGAGATTGAGAAGATTCTGGCGGATTTGAGCAATACGGCAGCGGAGTATACGGAGAATCTGGAGTATAACTTCGCGACCTTATCGGAGCTTGACTTCATATTCTCAAGAGCCTCTCTTTCAAAGCAAATGAAGGGTTCTGAACCCGTATTTAATTCAAAAGGGATCGTAAACATTAAGAAAGGCCGTCATCCTCTGATTGATTCGAAAAAGGTAGTTCCTATTGATATTCATCTTGGTAGAGATTTTACAATGCTGATTATTACCGGCCCTAATACCGGCGGTAAGACCGTAACCCTGAAGACGGTGGGTCTGCTTACACTGATGGGACAGGCCGGCCTTCACATTCCGGCGTTTGACGGTTCTGAGCTTGCCGTATTTGAAGAGGTTTACGCTGATATTGGAGATGAGCAAAGCATCGAGCAGAGCTTAAGTACTTTCTCCTCCCATATGACCAATATCGTTAAGATTCTGGATCAGGCCGATGACCGCTCTCTCGTATTATTTGATGAATTGGGTGCCGGTACAGATCCAACAGAAGGTGCTGCTCTTGCCATGTCTATTCTTTCCCATCTGCATAAGCGTAACATCCGGGCACTGGCAACTACACATTATAGCGAGCTAAAGATATATGCGCTCTCCACACCAGGTGTAACCAACGCCTCCTGTGAATTTGATATAGAGACCCTGCGTCCCACTTACCGCCTGCTCATCGGTATTCCAGGAAAAAGTAACGCCTTTGCCATCTCCTCAAAGCTGGGCCTTCCGGATTATATTATCGGAGATGCGAAGGAACGCATCGGAACCCAGGATAAGAGCTTTGAAGATGTCATCAGTGATCTGGAATCCAGCCGTATTTCTCTTGAGAAGGAGCAGGATACCATCGCCAAATATAAGGCTGAAATTGAGCAGTTAAAGAAAAGCCTTGCCAGAAAAAATGAATCCTTTGATGCAAATCGAGAACGCATGTTAAATGAAGCGAAGGAACAAGCCTTTAAGATTCTGAATGATGCCAAAGAATATGCTGATCAAAGCATCCGTAAATACAACAAATGGCTCCAGGAAGGCGGCAATATCAAGGATATGGAATCCGAGCGAGGCGGTCTGCGTGAAAAGCTGAATGACCACCAGACTTCCCAGGCTAAGAAGACAACCAAGCATAATAAGAAGACCCAGGAAAAGGATCTTCAGGTGGGCGCTCCGGTTAACGTCATCAGTCTCGGTCTCAAGGGTACGATCAGCACCCTGCCTAACGCCAAGGGTGATCTCTATGTTCAGATGGGTATATTAAGATCTCAGGTAAATATCAAGGATATTGAACTGCTTGAGGAAGAGATTATGAATGAACCCAGCCATAACAAGACCCAAAGCGGAAAGATTAAGATGTCAAAGTCCGCCAGCATCCATCCGGATATCAATCTGATCGGAAAAACAGTGGATGAAGCTCTTCCGGAGCTGGATAAGTATCTGGACGATGCCTACCTTGCCCATCTACCTCAGGTAACCGTAATTCATGGCAGAGGTACCGGCGCCCTAAAGAATGCCGTTCATGCTCACCTGAAAAAGCTGAAGTATGTAAAATCCTACCGGGTCGGAGGCTTTGGTGAGGGTGACCATGGTGTCACGATTGTTGAATTTAAATAAGTATAGATAATTGCGAAACTCAGAAACTTAAGCTATTGTATACACAGCATTATACTGTTTCGAAGCGGAAGCTAAGCCCGAAGGAAGCGTTGTAGCGAATGAATAGTATATGTTGTGCATACAATTTCAGCAACTATATTGTTTCGCAATTGTCTATCTAAATAAGTAATAGAAAGGGAGCTACTCATGATCGCAAAGCAGAAAATAATGGTGGTTGATGATGATGTCAATATCGCTGAGCTTATATCACTCTATTTAACAAAGGAGTGCTTTGATACCCTGATCGTAAATGACGGAGAAGCTGCAATCAAGCAGTTCGCCATCTATCAGCCTAACCTGGTATTACTGGATCTGATGCTGCCAGGCATTGACGGCTATGAGGTATGCCGGGAAATCCGAAAAACCTCTAAAGTGCCCATTATTATGCTCTCCGCTAAGGGCGAAATATTTGATAAGGTATTAGGCCTGGAGCTGGGCGCTGATGATTATATCATTAAGCCCTTTGATTCCAAAGAGCTTGTAGCAAGAGTCCGGGCGGTCTTAAGACGTTTTCAGCCTGAGGTTAAGGAAGAGGAGGTATCCGCCCCCGCTCCCGCCGGCAACTATGTTGCATATCCTGATTTAATCATTAACCTAAGCAACTATTCCGTTGCATACTATGGTGCTACGATAGAAATGCCCCCCAAAGAGCTGGAACTGCTGTATTTTTTAGCCTCTAACCCGAACCAGGTGTTCACTAGGGAGCAGCTGCTGGATCATATCTGGGGCTATGAGTATTTCGGAGATACCAGAACCGTTGATGTTCATATTAAGCGCCTCAGAGAAAAAATTAAAGATCATCAACAGTGGAGTTTAGCAACCGTTTGGGGCATTGGTTATAAATTCGAAGCAAAGACTGCAAAGAAATAGAAGGGCTGGTGTTTCCATGAAAAAAACCTTATGGTCAAGGCTAATCATATGCTTCCTGTTCGTGGGGGTATTAGTTTTCTTGCTTTTAAATACATATGGTGTGAATTTCCTGGAAAAGCGATTAAGAACCGATAAGCTGATTCAACTGGAAAAAGAGGCGAAACTTATATCAGCAGAGTATATTAATAATTATTATGACAGTACTCTGACCTTAGAAGATTTAAAAACTCAGTTAAAATCAATCGAAACCTTCCTTGGTATCCGGGTGTGGATTGTAAATACAGGCGGAAACGTGATTGCAGATTCCTCATCCTCTGACCGGGCACTTGGTAAGAATATTTTTGATCTGAAACCTGATTTTTTAGAACATGTGATTAATGATAACAATTATTTCTCCGGTATCTTTTATGAACCAATGCTTAGTTATACCAAAACCTTGGATTATAACCAGCGGGTACGCGGCTATATCATATTGTTTACCTCACAGAACGGAATTACAAAGGACACAACAAAGTTTATTGACGTTGTAAATATTTGCATTCTAGTATTCCTGCCTTTATTATTCCTTATGTTTCTTTATTTATATTATATTACCGCCATACCACTACAAAACCTTACCAAGGCAGCTATGAAATATAGCTCCGGCAATTATAATTATACGTTAAAGCAGAAGGGGTTAAGTGAATACCGCGATCTTGGTGATGCCATCTCCTATATGGCAGGTGAACTCGGTAAACTGGATGACTATCAAAAAAAGTTTGTAGCAAACATCTCCCATGATTTTCGTTCTCCCCTAACCTCCATAAAAGGTTTTGCAGAAGCGATTAAGGATGGGACTATTCCTCATGAGATGCAGGATCGATATTTGGATATTATTTTATTTGAAACAGAACGCTTGACAAAGCTAACCTCCAATCTCTTGGAATTAAATAGCTTTGAGACAAAGGGCAATGGTAACTTCCTTGACATTACCACCTTTGATATCAACAACATTATAAAAAAGACCGCAGAAAGCTTTGAAGGCCGCTGTCGTGAGAAAAAGATTACCTTAAACCTAATCTTCTCTTCCAAAGAAATGCTGGTGGATGCCGATATGGGGAAAATTCAGCAGGTGCTTTATAATCTGATTGATAACGCCATAAAGTTCAGCCACGCCAACTCCAAAATTCGGGTCTCCACCGAAGAGAAGGGGGATAAAGTATTCATTTCTGTCAAAGATTACGGTGTTGGTATTCCCAAGGAATCCATCAAGAAAATATGGGAGCGCTTCTATAAGACTGACCCTTCCCGGGGCAAGGATAAGAGAGGGACGGGGCTGGGACTGTCAATTACCAAGGAAATTATACAATCCCATAACGAGAATATTAATGTGATCAGTACCGAAGGCGTTGGTACTGAATTTATCTTTTCCTTGACCAAGACAGCAGAATAATAGGCATATTAATAAACAGGATAGTTAGCAGCGTAATAAGCAAAATAATTAGACGAGTAATAGGTATAAAAAATAAGCATCCTATCGTTGATTGAACCTCTCCTAATCGTTAGACTCAGAAGCTAACATTGGTGGTCGGTTCACAAGTAGGATGCTTATTTTATATCCTGCAAGGACATCAAATATTACATCTGAATACCACTTCTATCTAACCATGCATCACATGCATCAGGGTGCCTACGAATTAAGCACTCTTTTTATTTTTAACATTCAACTTTTTACACTCCTCTAGATATGAAAAATCATACTTCATCCCAGCTATACTTATGAAGCTTTCCTTCCATACGCATTCCTTCAAAATTATTCTGCCTTAATGCTTCATATAGAATGATTGCAACCGAATTACCCAGATTTAAAGATCGAATATCACCAACCATAGGGATTCGAATGGTATTCTCTTTGTTAGCAAGCAGCAGCTCCTCAGGAATGCCTGCACTTTCCTTACCAAACATAATATAACAGTCAGGATCATACTCCACATGGGTATAGGAGTGCTGAGCCTTGGTTGTAGCCATATATATCTTAGCGTTTGGATTCTTGTCTATAAAGTCCTGGTAATTATCATACACTATGACATCTAGATCCTTCCAGTAATCCAGACCTGCACGCCTGATTTCTTTTTCACTCAGTCGAAATCCCATAGGTTCAATGAGATGCAATCTTGTCCCCGTCGCCACACAGGTTCTGCCGATATTACCTGTATTAGCAGGTATCTCAGGCTCTAATAATACGATATTCATTATTTAACCTCCATACTTTAACATCTTTAGGCGTATGCGGAACGCTATAGTTTATAAAATTCTTCATAAACTTAATACAAATTTCTTTGCTTCATGCTGGATACGGCCAATTCCGCTCAGGAAATCTTTACTAATTGTATAAAAATAGCCTCAGGTTTTGAGTTTCGCAATTACCTAATTAACATCTTCTTCTATTGTAATCATTCAAATATCAAGCTTGTAATTTTCAATTAATACCTTTATTCCTTAGCGTAACTAATACACATTATCCCTATTCATATATCATCATAACTATTCATTATTATAACTCTTTTCACAATAATCAGAGAAAAGAAAAAAGGTGAATTAATCACCTTTTATTGCTATATTGATCTCAATTGTCTTATTCTCTTCATAAATCAAGGGCACGCATATATTAGACGCATAATTTGTTGTGAAGGACATGGATCCATTTGCTACTGTCGGTGGTGTTATATCAATTGCTATTCCTTTGGTAGAAAATATGGTTGCTGTATTTCCCATGATCATGTTCCCTAATTCACTGATTGCACTTTTCGCCAAATCATCCATTACGGTAATCGGCATCATTATCATTTTTGATGCTATGTCACAAGCAACCTCATTACTGAAGGCAATCATTGCCTGTCCCTTCATCTCACCGGTAAAACCGATTAAAATAATTAATGTATCTTCAAAAAATGCAGGATTTTTAATATATGGCTTACCAATCTTGGCATCAATAAAGCACATATCCTTTAGAATCTTAGTTGATGCCATTAAGAATGGATTAATATGTTCAACATTAACACTGGCCATTACAACACCTCCTGGTATCTCTTTCGTCTCTTTCCTCATTGTATCACAGATTGCTCTTATAATTCAACTATTATAGTCATGATATCATACCTTTCCGACTTATTTCGCCAAGCTTTTCAAATAATTGGAACAATTATTACTATATCTAATTTCTTGCATTCGTTTATGAAAAGAATACGACAGCAGCCAAAGCTGATTAATTACATCCTGCAGGCTGCTGCGTCTTTATTCATCCTTTTTATAGCGTTCCACAAATCGTTCCATACGTTCTAAAGCAATCTTTAAATTCTCGATGGAATATGCATAGGAGATTCTTAAATACCCCTCACCACAGTCACCAAAAGCAGTACCAGGTACTACAGCCACCTTTTCCTCCTGCAGGAGCTTTGTTGCAAATTCCTCTGAGGTCATCCCCAGACTCTTGATACAAGGAAATACGTAGAATGCACCAAATGGTTCAAAACACTCCAAGCCCATCTTCCGTAAGGAATGAATTAAATATCTGCGGCGTTTATCATATGCATCCCGCATCATCGCCACATCAGCATCACCATTCCTTAAGGCTTCAATACCTGCATATTGACTGGTCGTTGGAGCACACATGATAGCGAATTGATGAATTTTTATCATTTGCTCAATAATCAGCTCCGGTCCTACTGCATATCCCAACCGCCAGCCAGTCATTGCGTAGGATTTTGAAAACCCATTAATTACAATGGTACGTTCTTTCATACCAGGGAAAGCTGCAATGGATACATGCTCTTTATCATAGGTAAGCTCGGAATATATTTCGTCGGAAATAACAATAAGATCATGCTCAATAATGACATCCACCAGGTTCTTTAAATCCTCATAGTCCATAATGGCTCCAGTCGGATTATTCGGAAATGCAAGCACTAAGACCTTGGTTTTCTCTGTAATAGCATCAATTAGCTCCTGTCTTGTGAGCTTAAAATCATTCTCACCCTTTAGCTCAATTACTACCGGAGTTCCACCGGCTAATACCGTACAGGGATGGTAGGAAACATAGCAGGGCTGAGGAATCAGAACCTCATCTCCCGGCTCCAGCATAGCCCGTAGAGCAATATCAATAGCCTCACTGCCGCCTACTGTTACAATGGTCTCTTTATTGTAATCATACTCTAAGCCAAAACGTCTATTTAAATAGTTGCAGATTTCCTGCTTTAATTCTTTGAGTCCTGCATTGGAGGTATAGAAGGTCTTTCCCCTTTCCAGAGAATAGATTCCTTCCTCTCTGACATGCCAGGGTGTATCGAAGTCAGGCTCACCAACACCAAGAGATATAGCATCCTTCATCTCACTTACGATATCGAAGAATTTTCGTATTCCAGAGGGCGGCATATTGACTACTACTTTTGCTAATGGGTTTCTCAAGGTGTAATCAGCATCCTTTCATCATGTTTCGTTTGTACCAACGGTAATCCATGCTCTTTGTATTTCTTTAATACAAAATGAGTTGCCGTACTCAGGATAGCATCCATAGGAGCAAGCTTTTCTGATACAAAATTAGCAACCTCTCTCATGGTTCTTCCTTCTAATATAACCGTCAGATCGAAGCCTCCGGACATTAGATAAACGGATTGCACCTCATCAAATTGATAGATACGTTCTGCTATTTTATCAAATCCCAATCCACGCTGTGGTGTCACCTTCAGCTCAATGAGAGCAGTAACTCTCTCACATTCGATCTTATCCCAGTTAATCAGTGTTGGATAACCGCAAATTACGGAATCATCCTCCAGCTGTTTAATTAATGAAACAATTTCTTCCTCGGTGGCTCCCAGCATAATCGCAAGATCAGAAGTGGATAGTTTACTATTCTTATCAATAGCAGCCAAGATTTTCTCTTTCATAACAAGCCTCCTGTATTTTGGAGGCTTTGGCCTCCCTTTTATTTAGGAGGCTAATGCCCCCATTATTTGTGGAGGCTTTAGCCCCCTGCTATTTGTGATGGCCTTAGCCCCCTGCTATTTGGGATGGCTTTAGCCTCCTGCTATTTGGGATGGCTTTAGCCTCCTGCTATTTGGGATGGCTTTAGCCTCCTGCTATTTGGGATGGCTTTAGCCTCCTGCTATTTGTAATGGCTTTAGCCTTCCTGCTATTTGGGATGGCCTTAGTCTTTCTGCTATTTGTGGGCTATGGCCTCCGGTTATTTAATGGAGACTATGGTCTCCTTCATTTCTCACATTACCTTATACAACTCATCACTTTTCGGTGGCTCCAGATAACGTCTCTCATCTTCATTTATGATAATACGGTCGTTTCCTTCCATAATACGCCCGATCACGGCACTTGTAATTCCTTTTGCCTTCAATTGATCGACCAGCTGATTTGCTTTGTCTGTTATAATCAACATACAGCCGCTGGATATTAACATATATGGATTAATATCATAAAACTCACAGATTTCTACCGTCTCCTGCTTTAAGGGTATCTTCTTCAAATCCACTTCCAGACCAACCTTGGAGGCTGCTCCGATTTCCCATAAAGCACCAAAGATTCCGCCTTCTGTGATATCGTGCATGGATGTTACTCCTGCATTTCTGGCTACCATTGCTTCCGGAACTACACTGATATTCTCTATCAGCTTCTTCGCCCCTTCAATGAAGCTTGCACTGTATTTTGTCTTTAGCTCTTCTTCTTTCGCTGCTGCTATGATCGCCGTACCTTCTAGTCCAGCCCATTTTGTCATAACAATTTCCTGCCCGGGCTTCGCACCTGCTGTTTTGATTACTTCGCTGCGCTTCATCTTTCCAACACCCGTTACGGTTACGATTGGTTGATTTACCGCCTTCGTAATCTCGGTATGACCTCCTATGACCTCCATGTCAAGCTTATTGCATACCGCTTCAATCTCCTGCATCATAGCTCTGAGATCCGCTTCTGCGGTACCATCTGGTAACAGAATTGTCAGCATGATTCCAATAATCTCTGCACCGTTGGAGGCAATATCATTGGCAGTGATATGAACCGCCAGTGTACCAATGTCCTGAACGGTGCCAGTGATAGGATCTGTTGAAATCACAAGAACTTCATCCTCGGCAACTGCAAGAACACTGCAGTCCTCACCAATTCCCGGACCCACCAGAACTTCTTTACGCCTATGCTTTATTTGATTGAGTATTGACCTTTTAAGGACTGTTTCTGGTACTTTTCCAAGGTTCATGCATTCTCTCCAATAATCTTTTCTTTTCCGTGTATTAATCTTCTACTTCTGTATAGATATTGCCTGTATCGATGTTATCTGTATTATCCGTATTATCTGTACCTGAATTTTCCGGTGCTTTGGTTGGAGCCTTGGTCGGATCCTTGGAAGGTGCCTTTGTCGGTACCTCCGTTGGTTCTGCTTCCTCTTCCTTCGTGCCTATGGTTACATACTGAGGTGCGGCTGCATAGTTACTGGTATTCACTAACTCCCGGCTTACCTCTTTTCCATTCTCATACACAACCTTCCAGAGCTTTGCCTTATATCCAATGTGGGCTGTCTGTGTTACCTGGCGGTAGGTGGTAGGCTTTGTTGGATCCTTTGTGACTACATCAGCCGGAGGGTTCTTTTTAGAAAGTACCTCTGATACATATTTCACCTTACGCTTCTCTGTATCTCTGGTCTCCTGTCCCCAAAGGGTAAAGGTTATTCTTCGATCTCTCGTTGTAGCTTCTACTAAAATGGGAGCTTCTGTATTATTTTTAAATTGAAAGTTCTTATAGGTGCCGGCAATTGCCGCATCTCTGGATAAATCCACGTAGCTGATTGTCATAGAGTGAGGGAAACGCTCCACTACCTCAAGTTCAGCTTCTAATACTGCATTATATAAGGTAGTTGTAACCTGGCAGGCACCACCGCCTACACTATCTACTACAACACCATTCAGATATGCACCTGCTACATAATATCCATTTTTTTCAGTAAATGGGGTCAGTTTATCATAGGAGTTAAACACATCTCCCGGATATAGCACCGTATTATTAATCAGTCTGGCTCCATTCGCCAGATTCGCTGCTCTTCCCTGTGCTGAAGTAGTATACTCCGTGGTAAAGGAGCCGATTATTGCATTACACTTCTTTACATCCTCAAGGGTGTATTTCGGCATATCCTCTTCGACCACGGCATCAATGAGAATATCCTGTCTGTCCCAATTATTAATAGCGTCTTCTATTAATTTAATCGTTTTATCAACGTTTACTTTACTGCCTACAACATGCTCTGTATATACGAATTTCCCGCCGTCTCTTTTTATCGTTGCGCTTACCGGATCTATATTATAAGAGCTGACCTCTTTCTCAATTAGCTTCTTAATTTTATCTGAATCAAAGGTGAATTCCAGAGAATACGTATGGTTCCCCTGTTCTATATCCTTTAAATCCTTATATCTCTTGATAAGATTGCCGGATTGACCCAAGTCCAAGGCCTGGTCTACAATACCATTATAATCTGTTGTATACCCAAAATCGCCCAGAGTCGCGTATACCGTGTTATCATGTACTCTTACTGCAACTCCTTTTGCCTGCAGGGTATCTACAAAAGCCTTTACCGCTTCTTCTGCCTGCGCTTTCGTCATTCCGCTGACATCAACATCATCTATAGTTACTCCCTGACAGATCGTCTTTTCTTCTTCCGCAGATGCATAGACAGCATTCCCTAGAATTAAGGAAAGCGATAATAAAAATATCGCTGAAAATATCTTTCTATTCATGCTCATACATCCTCCTTTTCTATTAACATTATTTGCGAAATAATATAGCTTTTATTATTGTATACACAACAAATGCTATTTCTTCACTCCAACGCTTCCTTCGGGCTTAGCTTCCGCTTTGAAACAGTATTTGTTGTGTATACAATAACTTCAGTTAATGAATTTCGCAATTACCTATAGCAATATTTCTTGCAAGTAATTATCGGTAGTATTTATGTAACTTCTTCCTATTTTAGCATAAACCTAAGATTATTCAAGATAATCTTTCACTCATTGACTTTTGGTTTTTTATTGTATATATTGAATTAAACCACAATAAATGAGCCTGATACTTGCGCTTTCTGCTACTAGTTAATTACGCTTAAAACATAGGATGCTACAAAAGATAATACCATTACCACAACAATAATTGTTGATATGATTCGTTGCGTTTTTTTACTATGAAAATTCATGATGATACCTCCATTCTATTTTTTACTGCATTACTTTTTACTTTATGACTAAATTAAGAAAGGTTGTGATTATATGCCTCTTCCCATTTTATCAGTACTTGTAATCATCTTCATTCTATGGCTTCAATATGAGATAAGAAAATCCTCAAAAAAATCTGATGCTGCTTCAGCTTCCTTCTGGGAAAGAGAAGCGAAATCAAACCTTGTCCGCCGCGTTGATATTTCGAACCTTAGTTATCTCACAATTCGGCCAGAACAGCTGCCGCTGAGCGATAACAAGGACGAAACCATTAATTCCTACCGTGATATTATTCTGGGGCTGATTAATAAAAAAGTAATAAACCTTTCCAGATACAACAACACGGATTTAAAGAACAAATATGGTGCTGCTAATTTACCTCAGCTCCAGGAATATGACAATAATTATACCATACTGATCAGTATTCTGCAAAAGTGGGCACAGCGCCTTTATCAGCAAGGTGATATCCAGGGCTCAAAAGCGATTTTGGAATATGCGGTGAGCCTACACTCTGACGCCGCCAATACCTATCGTCTTCTTGCAGAGATCTATAAGTCTGAGAAGACCCCTGAAAAAATAGACCACTTAATCGAAACCATACCTGAATTAAACATGTATGAGCAGGATAAATTAATTGCAGAATTAAAGACCTTTAAGCATATCTAGACATATATTATTGTCCCCAGCTCTATATCCTATACAGCAAACAGGTCAATTTTGAGGTGCTAATTTATTGGCATTCCTACCATTACAAAAAAGCTCAGGATTATTCCACAGCCTCTGGCAAAATGCGCATAAGCTAGTTCGGCGTATTACTATAATACATTCCGAATTAAGGAATATTCTATGACATTTTACTGTTTCTAGCAAGACTTTTCTCATTTTTCTTCAGTTTGGCAAGATAGGTGCATTCTTCCTGCAAAAAACACTCTGCGCATTTTGGGTTTCTAGCCATACATATGCTTCGTCCATGGGTAATGATTTGCAGGTTATACAAGATCCATTGCTCTCTGGGAAGTCGATCCATTAATTCGAATTCAATTTTGACCGGGTCCTCTTCCTTCGTGAAGCCAAGCCTTTGGGAGATTCTTTTGACATGGGTATCTACCACAATACTTGGCTCATTGTAGATATTTCCACGAATAACATTTGCCGTTTTTCTTCCTACTCCAGCTAGCTTTGTTAGAGCATCAATATCACTGGGTACTTCACCATTATGTTCTTCCAGTAATTGTTTTGCACAGGCTATGATATTTTTTGCTTTGTTGTGATAGAAGCCGGTAGAATGGATATCACGCTCCAGCTCTGTCTGTTCTGCCTCTGCAAAATCCTTCAGACTTTTGTATTTTTGAAACAAATCTTTTGTGACAATATTGACACGTTCATCGGTACATTGTGCACTTAATATAGTCGCGATCAAAAGCTGCCAGGGTGTCTCATGATTTAAAAAGCACTTATAGTCCATGGAATATTCCCTATTTAATGCCTGAATGATCCGCTCCGTGCGCTCTTTTTCTTTTGCAGATAATCTTTTTTTTACCAAGTGTATTTCCCCTTTCTGTTATCAGACGAAACAACCTTATATCTTGTTGCAGGAACTAATTATAATGTAAAGCGGCCGTTAAATGGTACACTGAGTTTGAGACACCCCCTAAACCCTCTAGTACCGGCTTGCTCTGATGTAAATAAGGGGTGCCGGTTTAATTATTATCTATGCTAGGTAGTCCTAGTATCTGAATATTGGCTGCTCTGCTTAAAATATTGCGATTGGCATAATCGAATAGAATTATTGTTTCCCTTTGAATTGCTGTTCCACTTGCAGCAGAACCAAGTACATCATACTGAAAACGTTCAATATGAATCGTTTTATGATCCTCTTTATATTTATCATAGAGCAGACGAAGTTCCTTCTGCGGCAATTTGACGGGTGAAAATGCCGGCCTGGATTTTAAGTCTTCCCGCAGGTACAGATCCAGCAGCAAGATCTCTTCAAACACCGGAAGCAGAGCCGTATCCGCTTTTGCTATTGATTCTATCACAACCTCTTTGAAGAAATCCAGTAGTATTTCATACCTTTTTATCCTATTGTGTGCCTGCATTGCTTTTCCGGCGCTTTCATAGTAATTGCTGATTCTTTGATACAGCTCCATGGGCGAAGGATAAAAATGCTCTAAAAACTTAATCGAGTTTACAAATTGGCCGCTATTATAATACACCTCTACCATTTCGCAAACTCCCTTTAGCCTGAGGACTTCCTCATAGGAAAGATTGCTGGTAAACAAAACCTCATAGGGCGCCACGCTGCGAAATACAATGCCGTAACGCTCCTTGTCCATTTCCATTGGCGAACCCTTTAATATCTTTAAAAATCCCAGCTGAAGCTGATCCGGCTTCAGTGCATATACCTCGGAAAAGGACTTTTCAAAAGAGTCGTAGCCTTCTAACGGCAATCCGGCAATTAAATCAAGATGCTGATGTATGTTGCCTCCCGCTTTTATCTTATTTACATTGCCGGCAACCTTTGTAAAATCCATCTTTCGCCGAATCGCCTCTACTGTATCCGAATTTGTGGATTGTACTCCAATCTCCAGCTGTACCTGTCCCGGTCTTAGGGAGGCTAAAAATTCTATTTCATCCTCCTCCAGCAGATCGGCAGCTATTTCAAAATGGAAATTGGTAATTCCATTATCATTCTCTTTTATATATTTCCAAATACCCATTGCATGCTTCTTATTGCAATTAAAGGTACGATCCACGAACTTAACCTGCGGCACTTTATAGTCCAGAAAAATTTTCAGTTCCTCTTTCACCAGCTCTAAACTGCGCAGACGTACTTTCTTATCCACAGAGGATAAGCAATAACTGCAGGAAAATGGGCAGCCTCTGCTGCTCTCGTAATAAATGATGCGATTGCGGAAGGCTTCCATATCCTGATACGGGAATGGAATATCATCCAGATGCATTGGTTCTGCCGGCGTATTTATATCACCGGGAGCCTTGCCTTTCTCCCTATCCTTCGTAAGCTTTGCACTCTCCTTAAAAGCCAGACCATGGATATTCTTAAGTTCTCCCTTTTCTTCTATATAATAGCCGGCCAGCTCCAGGAAGCTCTGTTCACCTTCTCCATACATAATTCCATCCAGCTGGGGGTTGTCCTGTAAGCATTGCTCCATATCAAAGGATACCTCCGGACCCCCAAACCATATCTTAACCTCAGGAGCAACCTTTTTTAATTCCAGGGAAATCCTTCGAATTATGTTAATATTCCAGATATAGCAGGAAAATGCCACAACATCAGCTTTTTCCTTATAAATTTCTTTTAATATGTCTTCTTCCGAATGATTGATGGTCATTTCAGTGAAACCAAGCTCTGTGTTATATTTCTTTGCAAATGACATCAGACTATACACTGCCAGATTAGAATGGATGTATTTTGCATTCAAAGCAACCAGTAATATTTTCATAGTTCCTCAATTCTACCGCATTATTGAACAAGCGTCAGGTTAGGTTTTCCTTCCGCTCTTTCTGTTACGAATTTAAGTTATTCTTTCTATTCCTTATTCAATTTATAAAGTACCATTTCTATCATTCTAACAAATTAATGATTCGCAAGCTACCCTATTTATCAAATTTAATATTCTGGTAATAATATAATACTGCTTTACTTCTGATTCACGATATAAATATTAGCACCCGTCTGTAAGTCTTCGCTTTGCCGCCATGGTATTGGATAAGTAATATCTCCCGGTGGAATGATATCCTAAGAAGCGATTGATGTCGTCTAGACAGAAATCATATCATATGATATAGTTTAATATGCTACAAACTAAATTGTTCTAAACTAAATTGTTCTATCGGGAAATTGAATTTCGATTGCCGGTCAGCTGCGGCTGCCACCGATATGCCGAAGATTTGTTTCATCTATGAAATGATGCCTGGGGTGTGTTTGAAAAGCGCTCATGCCGGGCTGAATGCTCCACTTTGTGGTAGGTAAAGCGCCATTATGGGTGCGTAGTGCTTACTGCATCATACAAGAAGGGTTGAAGGGAACGAATTGACCCCACAAGATGAGTCCACTGGCTGGATTCATCTGCCACGAAAAAAGTGATTGGAAAGAAATCACATGGAGGATACTTATGCTTACATTTGAACCTATTAACGCAAATAACATTTTAAAGACCGCTGAATTTTTTAAATACAGAGTCAGTCGCACCAGTGACTATACAATCGGTGCTTTATATATGTGGAGAGACTTTTATCAGTCTCATTTTGCTATTTATGATGACATGCTGATGTTTAAGGTTAAGTTTATCGATCATACTGCATTCACTCTGCCAATCGGAGGGGGCTCTCTGAAAAGTGCCATGGATGCTCTGAAAGAATATGCAAAAGAGCAGCAAATACCTTTATGGTTTTGTACTGTCCCTGACGAAGCTGCTAAAATCCTGGTAAGTGATTTTAACGGCAGCATGCCATGTCCGCCAAGCCGTGACTGGGCTGATTATCTGTATAATGCAGCTGATCTGGCAAATATGGCAGGCAGAAGATACAGCGGACAAAGAAATCATATTAACAAATTTAAAAAGCTTTATCCCAACTACAGCTATCAAAGAATTACGAATGAGAATATGCCAAAAATTATTGATTTCTTAATGGACTATGAAAAGAATCATTCCAAAGAAGCTTCTCTTGCTCAAGAAGAGCTAAGCAGAACCCTAGAGCTCCTTCCTTATCTGGAGCAATTCAAACTTCCCGGTGGCTTTATTGAAGTCGATGGCAACATCATCGCTATGTCCATCGGCGAAATCGTAAATGACACGCTGTATACCCATATTGAAAAAGCAAACCGCGAATATGAAGGCTCCTATCAGATGATTGTAAAGGAATTTTCCAGCGATATGTTGACTTCCTTTGATATTGAATATATCAACCGGGAAGAGGATGTCGGTGATCTCGGTCTTAGAACCTCCAAATTATCCTATCACCCAGTTCAATTACTTGATAAGAATTGCGTACTGATACCGTAATGCAAGTCTTTCCATTTCAGTATATCCTGAATATATCAGTGTATCCTGCCAACATCATATGCATTTATGATATCCATAGAAATGAATTCTAAGTTATAATTGAGAAACCTGGTATCCATGTAAAAAGAGCTGTCACAAAATGTAGTTATGGCGATATGGCTTCATATCCTCAGAGTTACATTTTGTTGCAGCTTTTTTCATATACTTTCCACACTCACCTGCAACTGTATGTAACATACTGTAATTGACATTCAATGCATGATCAAGTAGTACAGATGTGATATGCTATGCACTGACCACTAACTGACATTCAAATACTAGCTTTCGGGATGCCGGATGTGATATGCTCTGCATTTCACACTATATAAAGATCGATTTACTATATTATTTTACAACGTAAAAAAGGGCAGTTATGGGACTGCCCTTTTTCGGAGAAGGTATTTTTGTTACTTATGGGGGTGTAGCAAAAACTATATAATGTATTGGGGTTTACAAACATAGTATAGCATGGTTTACCGAATAAGTGTGCACAAACTTCACAAAATATACATGTTTTTTTCGTCATTTTGCACAATCGCTAAGTATTGTTCTATGCTTGACTATTGTCTATAACCGCTTTCTTCTCAAACAAGCCTTCAAATTCTTCTCTTGTGATTCTCTCCTTCTCCATCAGGAGCTTCGCACAAGCTTCCAGAACATCTTTCTTCTCAATCAGAATTCGCTTCGCTTCTGCATAGCTTTCATCGATAATCTTACGAACCTCATCATCAATGCGGTTTGCCACGCTTTCACTATAGCTTCTGGTATGAGCGAGATCCTTTCCAATGAAGACCTCATCATCATTATTCTCGTAGTTAACCATACCGATTGCTTCAGAGAAGCCATAACGGGTAATCATTGCTCTTGCCGTTGAGGTTGCAACCTTGATGTCCTGGGATGCTCCCGTGGTTACATCATCAAAGATCAGCTCTTCCGCTGCTCTTCCGGCCAGATCCACAATAATCTCCTGCTTCATTCTGCCCTTTGTATGGAACATCTCATCCTTTTCGGGTAATGGCATGGTAAAGCCGGCAGCTCCATTTCCGGTAGGAATAATAGATACTGTATATACAGGTCCAACATCAGGAAGCACATGGAACAAAATTGCATGACCCGCTTCATGATATGCTGTAATTCTCTTTTCTTTCTCTGAGATAACCTTACTTTTCTTTTCTGTACCAATTCCGACTTTAATAAAGGATTTTTTAATATCTTCATCATTGATATAGCTGCGGTTATCTCTGGCCGCTCCAATTGCTGCTTCATTCAAAAGATTTTCCAGATCTGCACCCGTAAAGCCTGCGGTAGTCTGAGCCACCTGCTTCAAGTCCACATCATCACCCAGAGGCTTGCCTTTTGAATGTACTGCCAGAATCTCTTCTCTGCCTTTTACATCCGGACGGCCTACTGTAACCTTACGGTCAAAACGGCCGGGGCGCAAAATAGCCGGGTCAAGAATATCGACACGGTTGGTAGCTGCCATAACGATAATACCCTCATTGACACCAAAACCATCCATCTCTACCAATAACTGGTTTAAAGTCTGTTCTCTTTCATCATGACCACCGCCAAGACCGGTACCTCTGCGCCTTGCTACGGCATCAATCTCGTCAATAAATACAATACAGGGTGCATTCTTTTTTGCCTCTTCAAACAAATCTCTTACACGGGATGCACCAACACCTACAAACATCTCAACAAAGTCTGAACCAGAGATGGAGAAAAAGGGTACACCAGCTTCGCCGGCAACAGCCTTTGCCAGCAGGGTTTTACCCGTTCCGGGAGGTCCTACTAAAAGTACGCCCTTGGGAATTCTTGCACCTACCTGAATATATTTTTTAGGAGCCTTCAAGAAATCTACAATTTCCTTCAGCTCATCCTTTTCCTCATCTAAACCTGCGACATTCTTAAAGGTTGTAGTTTTATTCTCCTCGGTTGTCATCTTAGCCCGGCTCTTGCCAAAGTTCATGACCTTGCTGTTGCCTCCGCCCACGGATGCTTGATTGGACAGGAAGGAAAATAATACGATGATAATAATAAATACTAAAATATAAGGTAATACCGAAGTTAAAAACCAGTTCTGCTGGGGAACATCGTTTGTATGGTAAGTAATATTATGCTCCGTCGCCAGCGTTGTTATTTCCTTTACGTCCGGTACATAAAATGTCTTCGTTGAATCATTCGTTAAGGTGACTGTGGCACTACCTGTCGGCACTTCCCGGTTCTGACTAATCTCAATCGATTTTACACTTCCCTTGCCTATATCACTCACAAACTGGGAATAAGAGTATTCATCGGTGTTGCTGAACTCAAAACTTTGGGACAAATAGACCGTAGCTAACACAATCAGCAGAATGATGAAATAGAAACCATATCCTTTCATCTGTTTTCTCACTAAACAACCTCCTTATTAATGCATTCTCTTGCTGTTAATTTATCCTATTTTAACTATATTACACCAACCTACATTTTTCAACTTGTTCCTTCAATAATTATCCGGTAAATCCATAGTAATTCTAAATTCTATTGCTCCACCACTCCGACAAAAGGAAGGTTTCTGTAATATTGGTCATAATCCAGACCATAGCCTACCACAAATTCATCCGGAATGACAAAACCAACATATTTCACATCCACGCTGGTCACTCTGCGATCCGGTTTATCTAATAATGTGCAGATCTCCAATGACTTTGGTGCTCTGGTTCCAAGTAAATCCTTTAAATAGGACAAAGTATTACCAGAATCAATAATATCCTCTATAATTAATATGTCTTTTCCCTGAATAGATTCATCCAAATCTTTTAAAATACGAACTCTTCCGGAACTAACTGTCTCGCTTCCATAGCTGGATACAGACATAAAATCTATGGTAACTGGAATTGTAAGTCTCTTTGCAAGCTCACAGGTAAAAAACACACTACCCTTTAATATGCAGATCAGATGTATTCCCTTGCCCTTATAATCTTCGCTGATCTGTTCTGCCAATTCCTTAATTCTTGCATTTACCTGTGCCTCTGATATCATTTCTCTAACTTTACCTGTCATTTTTTGTTTTCCTCCATATCAATCAATTTCATCGAAAGTATCTTCCTGGTGGTTTCGTCCACTTTATATTTTTCACTCATACGTTCCCCTTCAAACGGGATCCACATAATATGACTTCCATCTGCAATCAGAACTTGACTATCTCTCACGGGCTTTGGAATCTTCTGGTCAATAAAATAGTCCTTCAGCTTCTTTTTTCCTCCCGCTGTATTAATCTGGATATAGTCACCTTCTCTGCGGTTTCGTATTTCAACAGCATTTTCTATTTTATCATAATCAAACCATTTCATACAACTATTTTTCGGGATTCGCATATTTTTTTCATAATTTAATAGCTGGGCCTCCAAATAGACCCCTTTCTGGGACAGGAAACAGGTTCCCGGGATACTGATCTGAATCGGTTCCATTGCTCCTATTAAAGTATTATCCCCAATCTCTGTCTTCTTAAAAACTTTGATTTCCTGGTATTCACGGCTTGCCACAACTTCGTAAGGTAAATGAATCTGCTTTCCCACCTGCTTCTCCATCAGCTCTAGTACAGCCTCCACATGCTTTGCTTCCAGATCCTTCAAATGTCCTGAGAGCTGCTCCAATACCTTTCGTATTAATCCTTTTTGAATTACCGGTGCTTCCTTTTCTAAGGCTGCTATACTAATAAAATAACTGCTAAGCAAAGAACTATCCTGCTCTTGTCTGACTGCCAGCGGATATCGAAGTGCTATGGAAGCATCGATAAATTCCAGTGCCTCTCCGATTTTGAGGGCAGACTCATTCATATGGTTGACTGCACCTGAATTTATCTCTTTTACCGCATAGGATAATATGACGTTGCGGATTTTATTTCTGCTATAATCCTCTGTCAAATTAGAAGCATCCGTCCGAAATAGAATGCCTTCGTCCTGAAGGTATTTTTCTATTTCATATCTTTCTATATGCAGCAGAGGTCTTATTAGTAACACCTCTGAGTCATCCATTTTTAAAGTGCGCTTTGACTCAATACCGGCAAGCCCCTTCAAGCCCGTTCCTCGAAACAGGTGAAATAAGATTGTCTCGGCATTATCATTCATATTATGCGCAACCGCTATTTTATTACACTGCTTTGTCTTGCACACCTGAAGAAAGGCCTGATAGCGGGCATTTCTGCCTGCTTCCTCCTCAGATATCCCCTGCTCTAAGGACATCCGTCTGATATCTGCCCGAAAGGAATAGAATTCAAGCTTCAACTGCAAGCAAAGCTCCTTCACATACTCTTCATCTTCATCAGCGGCTGCCCCACGGAGCCCATGATTTACATGCACTACGATAATTGAATAGTCAATTTCAGAGGATAGCCTCCAAAGCACATGCAAAAGGCAGACAGAATCAGCTCCCCCGGATACCCCGACGACGATTCTATCCCCCTGCTGTAGCATATGTTGCTTTCTTGTATCATCTAATACTTTATTGAACATTTTTATACCTGTGCCTTTCAACTTTTGAAGCCTTATCAAAAATTGAACAGGCCTGTAGAAGCAAGACTATCTAACAATCATTTTGTGAAAACACTCCCAGTATTACCTTGCACATACTTCACTTAATAAGATTCGAGTGTCAAAAGTTATTCAAAAATTTTTGCAATGAATATGTGTGTATATATCCAGATGGCGCAGACCGGCATCTATGAATCGACTTATTTTTAGGCGATTCATGGAATGGTAAGGCAAGTCCAGATGGATATATATGCATGCATATTCATCCCAAGACATAAATCCGACTTTTGACACTCGAATCTTAATAAGTAATTGCAAAACTCCCAAACTTAAGCTAACGCCATCGCTTACGCAAAGCAGTATTTTAGAATGTCCATATCTCACCTTGTAGTATCATAATCTATTTATTATGATATTTCAACGATTTTTCAAGCCCTGTTTCTATTTTAACCAGATTCCTGCAGTTATTACAGTCATATCATCTCTTGGGACATAATTACTTTTCGAAAGTGTTGCTTCCAGAATACGATTTGCAATTTCCTGAACATTATTACTTTTTATACCCATAATAAGCTGCTCCATATACGCCTCCTTGTCCTCCACCTCGATACAATCAAGAACCCCATCCGTAACCATGATAATAATATCTCCCTCATACAGCTTTTTGGTCACAGTGTCATAATCCACATTGCCAAACATACCGATGGGCAAGGTCGTGGAGGTAATTGTCTCCACCCAGTTATCCCGTTTGATAAAGGTTGCTGCTGCTCCAATTTTAATAAATTCGCACATTCCTGAAAACAGATTAATTAAATTCAAATCCACTGTTGAAAAGATCTGTTGATCTGCCTTTAATACCAGGCTGGAATTAATTAATTTAATCGCCGTTTCTGCCCGAAAGCCTGCTTCTATCATCTGCTCCAGAAGAGACATCACAGTCTCACTCTCCTCGGCAGCCTCTGCCCCGGTTCCCATGCCGTCGGAAATCGCTATCATAAATTCTCCGGACTCCAGCTTAAGTAATGAAAAATTATCTCCGGACACACTCTCCTTCATTGCTCTGGAAACTCCGGTTAATACTTTAAACTTCGTATCAGTCATAAACGTAAAGCTGTCATACTCCTTAGCAATCACAGACTTTGAGGCTTCCGAAACCTTCATTTTACTATCTAAAACATCCGATAGAATAGCAGCTACCTCTTTCGTTGTCACACAGCGTCCCCCCTGGCAGGCAGCGGTAATATAGACCTCCTTTCTATTGTCCCCCCGTTCAAATATCGTAATATCCTTTACATGAATATGCTCCGCCTTTAGTGCTCGAACAACACGCTCTTCCTCGGATCTCGCCCCCTGAGAGGTTTCATAAATATCCCCGGTAATCTCTTGAATTACGGTAGAAACCTCCTTTAGCTGCTCCGCGATTACCTCCCTGCTCTCAGATATACGATGATGCCAGATACGGTTAAGCTTTGCAATCTCAAAGCCCCGATTGGTTTCGGCTATAAAGTCTTCTGCGCTGATACAATCCGACAGAAATTCCATCGGGATATCCTCAACACCCAAAACTCCCTTTTCCTGCGCCTTTTCGAACATCAGATTTGCTGCCTGGTAGGTTTGCGCAAAATTATGCTCCCAGCAATTACTGCATTGATCACAGTTTTTACAAAGCTTCTCTGAGATATCTTCAAAGATCCGGTCAACCTCATGCTGCTTTAGTTTTGTCTGCTGCTCTGCTATCGTATCCAGGGTTCTCGAAAGCTTCAAAAATGATTCTGAAAAAATCTTCATCCTTGCTTTTGCAATCTTTTTCAGGTTCTGGGCCGCCAGCTGCTCTTGGCGTCCTGTCCCGCCCGCAGCGTCAGCTCTATAGATCAAATTAGAGGGAATGAGTAAAAATGCAAGAACCGCAGATACCAATGCGCTGATCTCCGGGATCGTAAGTTCCATATCCTTATTGACAACGCCCATAACTGCCGCCATCATCATATAGATCATAGCCGTCGGGAATCTGCCCATCTCTCGGAAAATTGCGGCAATAATGCCCATCATAGTGTACATGCCGATATCTGCAACATTTGCCCCGCGTAAAAATAATGCAAAACCGCATACCGCCCCGGTAATTGTCCCCTGTCCCACTCCATATTTGTAGGTAAAGAATAATACAATAAAATAAACTACTGTTTCAAGGGGTGAAAAATAATTATTTTGGTAACGGGGTATGGCATAGATGACAATTGCCATTAGTACCGCAACACTGACCATCTGTTCATTGGTCATCTTAAAGCCCTTACCACTTTGCAGCAAATATTCAATTCCCTGTTTAAAGATAAAGGTGCCGATTACTGCCACAACACCCTCTAATGCAACGATACCAACTCTGCTCCCGCTTGTTCCCTGGGAAAACAAATCCATAAACGAGATAAGCTCTAAGAATACCGGTGCAATACAGTAATAGACTCCTTTTGGTATCGTTCGATTTCGAACTAATGGAGATTCCAGCACAATGATGGTTACCACCATCGCCAGGGTATAACGCACTACCTGCATTGGCTCCATCACTGTCGTTAGTCCCAGAAAAACAACAATACACCCCAATCCTTTGCTGAGACCGGTCATGCAAACTGCCATAAAATATGCAATTGCCAAAGGATCGATACCATAAAAAGATGCTCTGGCTATCATAAATCCAATAAGATAAACTAAAAATGCTTTGCTGCTGATACCTTTCATACTCTATACTCTCCTTCTGATTCACTTAGGTGCAACTGTATCATACATTCTATAATCCATATTCCCACCAAGCGGTAAGCGCTTGAGGGTTGTGCTGTAATTATAGGAAGTGCCTTTTAAAATCTTTGTCAAAACATATCCCAGTTTTCTGAAAACTTTGTGACAAGAAAACCACGAAACCTCGAATTTACTCATAAAAAAAGCCCTCATTTTTGTTAAGACCATCAGCCTGTTTTTCAGAAGGGCTGACTTTCCTTACCAGTTTAAGCGCAGCTTCCCACCCTGTTGTTTTATTAGGTAATTGCGAAAGATATTAACGAAAGGTATAGGAAAATAAAGGTGATTACTGGCTAAAGTAAATATTATTAGGGTACCTCCTTCAAATATTTAATTAAAATAAGTCAAACCAACTGTATTTTATGGATTTAAATATAGAAAAAACTCGTATTACTTGTTATAATCAAAAACAATAGATTTAGTTAAGCCAAGTAACTAATGAACCTAGGTATAGAGTCATCACGCTATCACTTCAATGTTAGCTGTTGCAAATAAACGACAGTGTACTGTATTAATAAAAAGAATAACCACAAGTGAAGGAGGCTTTTATATTCCATTGGTTGCTAAATCAACGCATGCATACTGTCAGATTGGAGAAATTATGGGATTTAAAAAGAAATCTGCAAAGAAGTCAGAAACAAAACCAGAAACGAGATTAAAAAAGAAAACTGTGAAGCCATTAAAAAATAGCTCCGCAAGAAGAGGAATAACCCTTTCCGTTCGAGTCAAATTAATTATTAGCTTTTTAATAACAAGTATTATAATGAGCGCTGTGTGCCTAATCGGAATTTCCTCCATACGTGAAATGGGGCAGAATTCCTCTGCCATGTATAATGTTCATCTTCAAAACATTAATGACTTTCACTTAGTGAAAGAAGATCTTTTAGTTGTCCGGGAATATCTTGTTGAGCTGCTTAACACAGAAAATGCTCACACCATTCAAGCCGATGCCCAAAAAATTAATATTGTTATGGAGGATATTTCAGGTATTATTAGTGACTTAAGCAGTCGAATTGTAGAGGAAAAGGACATAGTAACCTGGGGACTTTTTGAAAAAAGCTTAGAACGTTATCGGGAAGAAACCAAAAAGCTAGTTGCTTTTGCCGTTGATGGTGATTTTAAAAGTGCTAAGCACATCCTTCCAAATGTAACCTACTCTCGTTTTGATATGGAGAAAGCCTTGGATTCTCTGATCAGTGGTAATATCGAGCGTGCCGATGATTCCCATGCCCAGAATGAACTATATTCCAGCACCTCAATTCGTTTTATGTATTTAGCACTTGTTGTCAGCGTTACATTAGCGATTATTTTGGGAATATTAATGTCCAGATACATTAACAAATCCCTTAAAAAGGGTATTCAGCTGGCAGAGTCCATCGGAAATGGTGATCTAACCTTTCAGATGAAGCATAAGAGTAAGGATGAATTTGGTATTCTACTGAAGGCACTGGAGAAGGCTCAGGAGAATTTAAAGCAGGTTGTGAATCAAATTATGCTTCAATCCCAGGAAGTCTCTGCTTCCAGTGAAGAATTATCTGCAACCATTGAGGAATTATCAAACGATTTTGATAGCATCAATAGTAATACCGAGAATATTGTGAAAGATGTAATGGATATTAATGCGGTTACCGAAGAATTGTCCGCAACCATGGAGCAGGTGGATTCCGGTATTACACAATTATCCTCCATCGCAGACAACGGACATGAACAGTCTGGCGAGATTAGAAAGCGTGCCGATCGTATTAAGTCGCAAGGTCTGAAATCAAAGTTGCTGGCCGACCAAATCTATGCTGAAAAGCAGGATAGTATGATGAAGGCTATTAATAAAGGTAAAGTGGTAGAAGAGATACTGATGATACTAAGCGCCATCTCAAATATTGCAGAGCAGACAAATCTCCTTTCTCTGAACGCCTCTATCGAGTCAGCAAGAGCAGGTGAGGCAGGAAGAGGTTTTGCGGTAGTGGCGAATGAAATTCGCAAGCTGGCAGAAAAATCAACGGAATATGCCAATGAGATCAACCATGTCATTACCGATGTCCAGGGAGCCTTCAGTGATTTGGAGGAAAGCTCCCTGGCTCTATTGAACTTTATCGATCAACAGGTTCGTTCTGATTATGACCTTTTGGTAAGTACCGGTGAGAACTATGACCACGACGCTATCTTTGTTAACGAATTCTCACAGGATACCGCCTCTATGTCCGAAGAGATGAACGCTTCTACCGAAGAAATCAGCGGTGTAATTCAAAGCATCGCTACGAATATGCAAAGTACTACCAACAGCTCGGAAGAAATACTAAACAGTATGACTAAAACCTCCCAGGCTGTGGAACAGATTTCAGCTATGGCTGTGAGACAATCTGAAATTGCCGAAAGCTTAAATTCTTTAATACAAAAATTCAAGATTTAGTATAGGACTATACTAATATCAGAGATCTAATAACAAAGATACAATGTCAAAACCATTACGCCAAAGGTATTATGCCAGGGCACTATGCCAAAGGTATTTCTACATAACAAAACAAGGGACTGCAAGCTATGATAACTCAGCTCCAAGAAGCAGCTTACTGCAACAGTCCCTTGTTCCTGCATGTGCGGGTTTGAAAACAGCTTGTGCCGGGCTGAATGCTCCACCTTCTGGTAGGCAACGCAGGATATCCCAAAGTGGGGCGTTCAGAGCGGTGCAATGAGGTTTTAATCACGCAATAACAAAAAAGGCTGTAATCTTTCTATCTTAAAGAAAAGATTACAGCCCTTATGTTATTATACCTATGAAATCTATTAATAGCGAAGGACGGATTTGAACCGCCGACACCGCGGGTATGAACCGCGTGCTCTCGCCAACTGAGCTACTTCGCCGAAGTGACGAACTTTATTATATCTGCTTTCTAAAGGATTGTCAATCACTTTCTTTATAAAAAATCACAAGGAAATTAACCCCTCCGTAGTTACGCTTTTACCGGCGGGTATAAGCTCCATCTGAAGTTTTAATTATTTATCTTCTTCGGGTGTGAAAATAATCTCGTCAGGATACACTAATCCAAGCTTTTCTCTGGCCATCTCTTCGATATACGCCTTTGTTTGTACATAAGCCTTTAGGTTACTGATATCAAGGGCACGTTCCTTTTGCTCATCGATCTTCCCCTGCAACCGTTCGATTTTGATTTCGGCCGCATCATACCTCTCTTTAAGCCCAACCCTGCTGTAGGACACAATCGCCGCAAAGATGAATACCACCATAGCGATAATTCCAAAGCCTGTACTATTTTTACGCCTTTTTCTCATTTTAAAATATCCTTTTTCTTTTTATTTTCATCTGATATTTTAACTGATTTCTTCCATTTTTTCAATTGCCTATTTGTGAACTTTACAGCTTTATTACATCTTGCTCCTATAAAGCGGATAACCTTTTTGATAGCATCTATCACAAGCTTAAATGGTGTCAGCAGCAGCTGTAACAGCTTCGTTACCATTGTCACAACAAATTCGCTAAGAATAAAATGATACAATACCATGCCGATTGTCATTCCCAGGATACAAAAGCCGCGGATGATCCCATCGTTGACCTGATAAATCATAACAAAAATAAATATACTGGCTGCCATCCAGAATAAGATATCCTGTGCCGCAATCATTATATTTCCATGCTTTTTTAATCTTCGAAAAATACGCAGAGCGTCGTAGGTAAGAATTACGATAGCACCCCACAGAATTGAAATTGCAAAAAATCTCAGCTGCATTATGATCTCTTCATTCATACAGGCCTCCTATTTGAATAGCCTGCCAAATAAATTCTCAGAGGATTTACCCATACTGGAGGTATCAGAGTAGGTCAAGCTGTCAATCCTTCCATCAATATCCACTTCACCCTTTTCCAGAGTAAGGCGGTTCACATGCAGTTCACTGCCCCGAATCATCAGGACTCCCTGCTCCGTTTGAAGCAAAACTTCACCTGCATCAAAGGATAATACATCATTAACTCCGGTAATAGCCGCTGCTTTTCTTGCATTGATATTTAGTTTATGACCTTTTAAAATAGGTTGCTTCTCATCCATAAAAAAACCTCCTCATATCCTTACGAAGATGATCCCGTTATAACGGTAATCTTTTATCTTCTTAAGTATATGAGGAGACCTGCTACTTCATGACCGTACATTTATTACAAGCTGTATAAATACAATCAGGATCCCTAGGTTGTCTTAAAAACCCTTTGTGCCGGGCTGAAGGCTCCGCTTTATAAATACTTGTAAAGCTCTTTTGCATCGTCCTTCTTCGTGGTTTCCTGTACATCCAGAACCTCCACCTTGACTGCCTTCGCTCCAAAGCCAATTTCAATTACATCTCCAACCTTAACTGTTGCAGATGCTTTTGCGGGCTTTCCATTTATCGTTACTCTGCCTGCATCACAAGCATCATTTGCCACAGTACGGCGTTTGATGATTCTTGATACCTTTAAAAATTTGTCTAATCTCATTATTACCTCCATATACCGATCGGAAGTCTTGCAATCCATGAACATAAAACAATCGGCAAAGCTGATCAGCCTTCAGACTATTATAAAAAAGGCTGTATTTAATTCTGCCACCGATAAGTCACAGAATTAAAACAGCCTTTGTTCTCAATTAACTATGCGTTAATAACATCTTTTAAAGCCTTACCAGCTTTAAATTTAGGTGCTTTCGAAGCAGCGATTGTGATAGTTTCCTTTGTTAAAGGATTTCTACCGGTTCTAGCAGGTCTTTCAGATACTTCGAAAGTACCAAAACCAACTAATTGAACCTTCTCACCTTTTGTTAATTCTTCTGTAACTACATCAATGAAAGCCTTTAATGCTTTCTCTGAATCCTTCTTTGAAAATTCTGTCTTCTCAGCAATTGCTGTTACTAATTCCGCTTTGTTCATGGATTGCTCCTCCTCTAAAGTATTAAAAATTTTTCGTCTTATAATATTTTTACTTCCCGCCACAAATCATCCAGCACTGTAGGGGGGAGTTCACATAGATTCTGGCCCCTACTCTCCGCTAGAGCAAAGACATCTACAAATCTATTTATAAACTTATTAGTGGCATTTGTCAAGGAATTTTCTGCATTTAATTGTAAAAACCGAGACAAATTAACTATTGAGAACATAAGGTCACCAAATTCTTCGTCGATCTTGCTTTTATCCCCAATTTCTATAGCTTCCGAGAGTTCTTCAAGCTCTTCCTGAACCTTATTTAACACCTGTGGAACACCTTCAAAATCAAGTCCTGCTTTGGATGCTTTTCGCTGAATCTTCTCTGCTCTGATATTCGCCGGAAGAGCCTTTGGCACTCGTTGCAGCTCCTCTGCCACATTTCCCTTGTTCTTTTCTGTCTTCTTAATCTCATCCCAGTTACGGAGAACACCTTCTGCGTTTTCAACCGTCACATCGCCAAAGACATGAGGGTGTCTGCGTATCATCTTTTCCGCTACTTCAGAAACTACCTCTTCCACTGTAAATTCTCCGGCTTCTTCTGCAATAACGCTATGAAGCGCTACCTGCAGCAGAACATCTCCCAGCTCTTCGCAGAGATTTTCCTTGTCCTTGTTATTGATTGCCTCAATGGTCTCGTAGCATTCTTCAATCATGCAATTCTTTAAACTCTCATGGGTTTGCTCACGATCCCAAGGGCATCCATCTTCGCTGCGAAGCTTTCGTATGATATCCATAAATTCCTCAAATGTATACTCTGCCATCCTAATCCTCCGTATCTCAGAGGTTTTCCTCCATTTTCTATGGACTTCTCCTCCGCTTCTTGCAGGACTCGTCCTCCTTTTATTGAAGGCTTTATCCTTTTTTGAGGACTACTCCAGTTTGAAGGCTTCTTCCTCCGTTTATATAAACTACTTCTTCCTTCGTTATCTCTTTCCTATGCCGGACATCGCTCCGGTAATGATCTTTATGCAATGTATTATAACCAATAACGTTTCTTCCTACAACTAAAATAGAACAATACACAAAAAAAGTACCCTTCCCGCTTTGACTACCAACACAGTTCAGGGTACTTTTGTTCCTATTGTTCCATCTGTCTGCCTAAGAAAGCAGATGCTGTACTGGCAAGCTTTACTTCCATCTCACCAAATTTGGTCTTTGTATCCTTCGTTAGTAGAATTACTGATCCAATAGCATCACCTTCACTAATAATAGGGGTAATTACCTGGAACGTAAATTCCGAATCATCTTCATTAATAATTCTTACAAAATTCTTATCTTCTTTTGCAGCTGTGATCGTCTCTCTTTCATTAATCACTTCTTCCAAGTCATGACTAATGCTTTTTGTAATCATATCCTTCTTCGTTGGACCTGCTACTGCGATAAATTGATCCTTATCCGTAATAGCTACGATGTGCCCCGTTGTTTGTGCCAAAGAATCCGCATATTGCTTTGCGAATTGTCCCAGCTCACCTATCGGTGAATATTTTTTTAAGATAATTTCGCCTTCACGGTCAGTAAATATCTCCAGGGGATCTCCTTCACGTATCCTTAAAGTACGTCGAATCTCTTTCGGCACCACAACACGTCCCAGGTCATCTATTCTTCTTACAATACCAGTTGCTTTCATACATGATCTTCCTCCATTTAAGTAATTTAGATATTCAAATAATTTTTACATCATTATCTGTTAATATTGTTTGTAATATGGGGAAGTTTATACATATATTTCAAAGAATTATTTAATTTGACTTTCTTTGCAATTCCTATCCAATCAATTTTTCATCAAGAACTATGGTAAATGGACCGTCATTCAATAGCGAAACCTTCATATCTGCGCCAAATTCTCCTGCTTGCACACTGCCCAGGCTTTCCTTCACTCTTTTTAAAAAATACTCATAAAGCTCCTGCGCTAAAGTCGGATTTCCCGCATTGGTAAAGGCAGGCCGATTTCCTTTTTTACAGTCGGCATATAAGGTAAACTGAGATACAACTAACACCTCTCCTCCCACATCCTGCAAGGACAAATTAGTTTTACCCTGCTCGTCTTCAAAGATGCGCAGCTTCAGAATCTTATCGATATATTTATCCGCAATTTCCTTTGTATCTTCGGCTCCCACTCCCAATAAGATTAAAAATCCTTTTCCGATTGCTCCTGTCACCCGGTTCTCCACCGTTACTTGAGCCTCGGATACTCTTTGTATTACTACTCTCATTCCTTATAGCCTTGCCTTTCTCTTTTTTAACTCACCTGTCGGTATATTCCTTAATCACAGACCAGCTTTCAATTAGCTGCTCCACTCTACTGGCTGCATTTGCCGGGCTTGTGGAGGGAAGCTTAGTTGCTTTTCTTCCAGTCACAGGATAGATATACTTCATATATAACTCATAGGAAGCATTTCCATTCGAAAATATCTGCCCAATATCTGCGTTATTTAAAATAAGAGATAAATCATTCGGTATCACATTCCTTATACTGCTATCTGAAGACCCTGTGATTTCACAGCTTTGAATGACATCCCATACAGCAATATGGCAGGTAAGAAGCATGTTTCTTTTGTCATCAATTGTACCAGGGACCGACTTTTCATAGATTGAGCTGATTACCTTCCAGAACCGATTCTGGGGGTGATGATAAAAAAATTGACCTTCTCTGGATTTAACTGAGGGAAAGGATCCCAAAATCAAGATTTTGGAATCCTCGTTGTATAGTGGCGGTATTGGATGTTCTATTCTTTCCATACTTATATCGATTCTCCTTACTGCACAATTCTCTTTTAGGAAATTGCGAAACAAGATAGTTTTTGTCATTGTATACACAACAGATACTGTTTCTTCGCTCCAATTCTTCCTTCGGGCTTAGCTTCCGCTTCGATACAGTATCTGCTGCGTATACAATAGCTTCAGTTAATGAGTTTCGCAATTAACTCTTTTAACCTTACAAAATCTCCGGTAAAAGGGAAGTTCCCGCAACCTTACTCTCTACGCCAAAATAATCCAGTACCGTAGCTGCAATATCCGCAAAGGTGCTTCTGGTGCCCAGGTTATTATTTTTCTTGATTTTGCTGCCGTAAATCACAAGGGGAATATGCTCTCTGGAATGATCCGTAGATGGTGTTCCGGGATCACAGCCATGATCCGCCGTAACGATAAAGATATCATCCTCCCTTAGTCCTTCCAGCACTCGTGGTATTTGCTCATCAAAGTAGGTTAAGGCTTTCGCATAGCCGTCAACATCATTTCGATGCCCATAGATCATATCGGTATCCACCAGATTCACAAAGCACAGTCCTTCAAAATCTTGTTTGGTACGCTCAATTAATCTCTCGATGCCTTCCGCATTATCATGGGTACGCACCGTATCTGTAATCCCTTTTCCCGCAAATATATCATATATTTTTCCTACTGCAAGGGTATCAAAGCCTTTTTCCTTTAACTGATCCAGCATTGTTGTCGGGGGGATCAGTGAAAAGTCATGACGGTTTGACGTACGTTTATAATCCGGATATTCTCCGGTGAAAGGTCTTGCTATCACACGGCCTACGGCGTGTTCTCCGCTCAAAATTTCACGGGCAATCTCACAGTAACGATATAATTCCTCCAGGGGAACAACATCCTCATGTGCTGCAATCTGAAACACACTGTCGGCTGATGTATATACGATCAGAGCTCCCGTTTCCACGTGCTCCTTTCCATAATCACGAATAACATCCGTGCCTGAATAAGGCATATTACACAGCACCTTTCTTCCGGTCTTCGCTTCGAAAGGCTTTAATACCTCCTCCGGGAATCCATTTGGATAAGTGGGAAAGGGCTGTTCTGATATAATTCCAGCAATCTCCCAGTGCCCCGTGGTGGTATCCTTACCCTTGGATAGTTCTTCCATTCTGGCAACACTTCCTTCAAAAGGCTGATCCTCTTTAATCTGGGGAAACTTCTCCTTTACGCCTTCAATATGAAACAGCCCCAGCTTCTCCATATTGGGCATACTAAAATACTTACTTGTAGATGCAGAATAAAGGGTATGACTTCCTTCATCACCATAAAGAGCCGCATCCGGTAAATCACCGATTCCTACACTATCTAAAACAACAATAAAAACACGCTTCATTTTCGATTCCTCCTTCTATCATACTAACTGTAGCTTAACCTACTGGTCGCTAGGTACAGAATGTGTAATATTCTATCTATCATTCTGACTGTAATTCAATCTCCAGGTTCGCTGGGTTCAGTATATGAAATGTTCTGTCTTTCACTCTGACTGTGATTTGCTCTCCTGGGTCACTAGGTACAGGATGTAGAATGTTCTATATTTCACATTATTTTATAACTATTATTTAACTTAGAGCTGCTTTTAACCTATTTTTTATTACGGTTGAAGAACAAAATAAAAACTATCCTATGGACAAGTTAGCGCGGCGCATGCCTAGCTTACCCTCACCTTTTATATAAGAAGTTAAAATTACTTTCTTACATATTATATTATAGTTATTTTTTATTGTATTGTCCATCCTCTCTTATTGTTTCCAGCCCTGGGTATTGCTATGAAGTCTTCCTCAAAAATTAAGGTTTGAAGAACTTTATGTCATTTTCTCGTTATATTTTGTAATTTGGGACATATACTATTTACTATAACCTATTGATTTTCATTGATTTTCTATGCAAATAAAATATGTTGTTATCATACGGAATTCATGATATAATTTACGAAGTTGAAAAGGTCACTAAAACGTACTTTTTTGGGGAAAGGTCGTGCAAAACATGAAGCCCTTTAGCGCCATCAAAAATTTTATTTCAAGATATAAACATAGCTTTATATTATTATATTTTTTTGTATATTTAATCTGGTTTTTCAAGCTGGAGCACACCGTAACAACTCATTTTAATAAGATCTATTCAAAATTAGATGACTATATCCCCTTCTGCGAGGTATTTATCATCCCCTATTTCTTGTGGTTCTTATATATTGCAGTGACCATCCTATTCTTTATATTTGCCTCAAAGAACGATTTTTATAAATTATGTGCCAATCTATTCATTGGTATGACCATCTGCCTGATCATTTATACTATTTGGCCCAACGGACATAATCTTAGAGTGGATTTACATTCCCTTGGAAGATCTAATATTTTTACGCAATTATTGTCCTATGTCTATACTGTAGATACAGCGACCAATGTATTCCCCAGTATACATGTATTCAACTCGGTAGCTGCATATATTGCTATAAAAAAGAACGAACAGTTAAAAAAACATAAATGGATTCAAAGCAGTGCTCTTATTCTTACCACTTTGATTTGCATGTCAACTGTATTGTTAAAGCAGCATTCTATTTTGGATATCCTGGGCGCATTTGCTCTTAATATTGCAATGTATTTTATCGTCTATGTACCCGATTGGAAGAAGATACTTGAGGCTCGAAGAGCCCGTAGAGAGTTATCAAACATATAATACAAACCTACTTTATATAAAGGGCTGTTGCTAAACTAGCATTAAATTAGTTGAGCAGCAGCCTATTTTGTATGCCTTAAATCTACAACAAAAGACTTGAAAAACACCTTCATCCGGTGAAAGAACATAAAAGCGTGCTACAAAACCATTTGAAATTAGTTTTGAAACACGCTCTTATCCTTATTTTCTAATTAAATCCGTAGATCTTTTGAGCGATCTTATAACCCATTTCCGCTACCCGATTACCAAACTTGCCGGGCAGGTTCATAGAGCGTCCCAGAATATGTGACCTCACTCTTTTATACAGACGTCTGTCATAATTCTTCAGATACTCCCAGAGCTCTTCTTTTTTAGCAAGACTCTCCTCACTTCCCTCCCGGATTAACAGGACGCTGCTTACGGTGGTGATCATGGCTATATATTTAATCATATAGTTCTGAAGCTTTTTACTCTTAATCTGGAAAACATCATGACTTTCAATCAGTATCTTATTTACTTTAAGCTGCTGGTCAATTCGTTTAATCATTACCTGCTCATTTACGGATTGATCTGCCCTTCCGATGTAATAACGATACAAGTTAACATCCAGATAATACATTGTCTTTACAAAGGGCAACGGCTGGAATACAAATATGTTATCCACATAGAAGGTGTGCTTCGGCAGGCGTAATCCACAGCTTTGCAATAGCTTTGTGCGATAAATTGTGGAATGCATCAGTATATTCTGGCTCTGTCTGAAATGCATAATGTCATCCCAGGTAAATATCTGGTTCTTAGGCAGTGCCCAGTTATAATTAATTACCTTTTTTCTTTTTGCATCTACTTTTTCATACACATAATTGGACAGGAATAAATCTGGGCTTTTTCCCTCTGCAATTAAATCCTTTAAGGTTTCCATAACCTGCTTTAGTGCGGTTTCATTGACCCAGTCATCACTATCCACTACTTTAAAGTACAAACCGGTTGCATTAGCAAGCCCTGTATTTACCGCTTCACCATGTCCACCGTTCTCTTGCTGTATTGCCTTGATAATCGTTGGATACTTTTCCTGATATTCTTCTGCAATTTTCTGTGTCTCATCGGAGGAACCATCATTTACAATGATAATTTCCATTTCCTCTCCTCCGGATAATAGAGTTTCAATTGCGTGATTCATATAAGCTGCAGAATTATAGCAGGGTATCGCTGCTGTTAATAGCTTCATTTCTTCCTCCTAATCCACACCCATATGGGCGGGCTTCATGCTTGTAAGGTTTTAGATCAAATTCTCAGGATTTAAACACTCTAGCTCCGGTACAACAAAGCGTCCGTCCTTACGGATCAGTACATCATCGAAATAGATCTCTCCGCCGCCAAATTCAGGGGTCTGAATGCATACTAAATCCCAGTGGATTGCAGAATGATTTCCATTTGGAGCCTCTTCATAGCAATTGCCAGGTGTAAAGTGGAAGGAACCCATAATTTTCTCATCAAATAAAGTATCCTTCATTGGCTTTAGGATATAAGGATTTACCCCAATCGCAAACTCACCAATATAGCGTGCACCTTCATCTGTATTCATTACACTGTTAATTCTAACTGTATCATTTGCAGTTGCTTCCACAATCTTGCCGTTTTCAAAACGGAACTTAATGTTCTCATAGGTAAATCCCTGGAATACCGCGGGAGCATTGTAGGATAAGGTTCCATTAATGGAATCTCTGACCGGTGCGGTATATACCTCTCCATCGGGAATGTTACGATCACCTGCACATGGAACAGCCGGAATATTTTTAATGGAAAAGCTTAAATCTGTGCCAGGGCCTACAATTCTTACCTTGTCGGTGCGATTCATATAGTCCACAAGATGTTGCATGGATTTACCCATTTTAGCATAGTCCAAACAGCACACATTAAAGTAAAAATCCTCAAAGGCTTCTGTACTGGAATTAGAAAGCTGTGCCATGGCCGCATTCGGATAACGAAGCACCACCCATCTGGTCTTTTTCACACGGATATCGTGATGTACTGGGGTCTGATAATAGGTCTCATATAATCTCATCTTCTCTGCAGGGATATCTGACATCTCAGATACATTGTCCGTTCCTCGAATTGCAACATAGCAATCCATCTGCTCCATCTCTGCCCCGTCAATCTTTGCTGCAAGTGACATCTGCTCCTCGGTACAATGAAGCAGCTGCTCTCTTAACATAACCTGATCTGTATAATGAATAAATGGCACTCCACCTGCCGCATAAACCTCTTTTACAATTTGTCTCGCTAAATCCTGAGTCGAAGCTCCGATATAATGAACGTATACTTTATCTCCCTTTTTTACTTCCATTGAATAATTAACTAAAGATTTTGCCAATACTTTTATTCTCTCATCCATTGTTTTGTCTCCTTGTATTTTTATTATTTTATTCTTCAAGATAGGATAAAAAGACATTACCCGCAGCTTCAAACATCTGGGTACTATCTTGTATACCTATTTTTACTCTGCTCCCGGTTGCCGGATTAACAACCATAATATTAAAGGTGTCATAGCCATAGATCAATACTGCATCATCATCATCCGTCATAGCTAATACAGGGCGCCCTTTCGATACATAGTATAGAGCATCATCAAGCGTTATTCCTGTTAGTCTTACCGGTGTATTCTTTGAATATTTCTTAAGCACCTCATAAGCGGAGCTGGTCTTGATGTTCAGCTGATCTCGTGTAACAGTTACTCCTTGATACGTTAACATCTGCTGCAAACAGTTTTCTATTGTTTGCCCGGGCGTAGCCTGGTAGGACATTGTCTCAAACCGTGTAATCGTATTTTTTGAAAGCTTTACCCCACGTTCCCATACAATTTGATTATTATTGTTAAGAACTACACCGATGCCCTCTCTTGCTGCTTCGATGGCCTGTGAAGCATTTTCATAGGAGCCCTTAATATCTCCCTCTATATATGGGAAATAAGTAAGTTTTGTCTGAGCCATATGCTCTAATCTTACGGTTGGATCCTCCGCGATTACCGTATTCACCGTGGACAGCACCTTAGGCTCTCCTGTCATGGCAAAGCCGTTTGGCAGCGTCATATAGTATTCCTTTAAAGCCTGGTCTGTCACTCTGTAATTACTATTGATCAAAGCCGGCTCTTCACTTTCCTGGTTCATAATATAATCAGGCGGTGCAGCGGTAAAGTATTTTCCACCCTCACTCATTCGCTTTACCCTTTTCAGTTCAATAATATTATCCTTAACTTCGATTCCGCTTACATAGTAACCATCCTTATTATAGCTTTTGAGAACCTTTTTATCAATAGATGCAATTTCAAGAGTACTTAGCGGTACTAATACACTTCCGTCAATTCTGGACGAAATATCCCCATCTTTAGCATAACCATATATGATATTGGAATCTATCATTCCCAACAACCTAATATTGTATCCCTCTTTCGCGGTGATGTTGTCAATACTTCCTGTTTCCAAATTCATTATATTAACTTTCTTCGACTTCGTAATATCCGCTGTTTCCTGCCAAACCACATAATTAATATCCTTAAGTACCATTACCTGTTCCTGACCTACATTTTCAGCAATCAGACTTAGCTTTTTCGTGATCAGATCAAAGGAATAAATTGAGTTGTACGCCTGAAAATAATATACTTCTTTTGAATTTAAGAAAGATAAACTGCCCAAGCTTTCCTTTAAGAGCTGATATGGCTCATCTACCGGTATATATACCAGTTCTTCAATTCTGCCTTCCGCTCTCACAAACCGGTATAAAATAATAGCGACTTTTCCTTCATACTGTCCTCGGTTCATATACCCATATACCATGAAATCAATATTTCCCTCAACATCCATATTCAAAATCCTTATATTATGTTGATCATACATATCCCTGATATAATCGGGCTTCTCCTGTCGGAAGGAAAATACCTTGGTAATCTCATTGTTTGTCAAATCATAAAACCACAACTCTCTATTGCGGATAAACGCCAGTTTCGTCTTATCCGCACCGGCTGTGTAAGGTAATTCCAAGTCAGTTGTAATTCCAAGCTTCAATTCATTCTGTGATACGCTTGCCAGCTTGATATCAAATATGGATTCCATATGCCTCTCATAGTTTAAAAGATACATACGATCTGTACCATAGCGAACACGGTAAAACTCCGTAACCCGGTAGCGTTCCTCCTGCCCTGCCACTTCAGCCTGAACAAAATAATTCAGTGTTATGGAGGCCGTATCCTCATATATTTCTATGACCTCCGGGACAATCTCTGTAAGTATATCAGGTTTTAGATTCCCCCAGGTGACAAGCTCAAGGCTGGAATTAATATTCACATAAGCAAGGGATGTGTTATCGGCTGCTGCTGAGGTCTCTAAATATTTTGATACCTCCTCTGCCTTCCCTTTATCCATGATAGAATTGTGAAAGTTAAGTACAAAGTCTAATTTCTCTTTTAAGTGAGCGTTATCATAGATCTTTATTCTCTGATAATAATACATCTTCTCACTCGCGCTTGTTATTAAAGTTATCTTAACTGCGTATTCCTTTGCTTTCTGCAGCTGAGACTGTATTTTTATCTTGGCGGTTTTCTGTTCTCCTGCTGTTTCAAACACACTAATGGAGTCTGAATCGATTAAAGAATTTCCTGTAAACTCACGTACCTCGTAATTCAGTTTCTTTATATCATAGTTTTCCTCATTAATCAATACCTCAAAGGTTTGATCGGAACTAATAGGCGCTACGGTTTCCCTGACTTTATTTGCATCCAAGTTACTGCTATAGCCATGCAGAAGATTAATCGTATTATCCCCTGTTTTTATTGTAACTAACGGATATGATACCGCTTCCATCTTTGTAGTATTATCCATATCAAATACTACCTCTTTAATATCACTGCTAAAATAAAAAAGAGAAGCGATAAAAACTATGATTAATATAATGATTCGATATAATTGTTTTAGCATGTTAACCTCCATGCTCCCTGCATTCTCTTTACTGTTCCCAAGCTTTCATCCTCAGCTTACTGTTCCTTATCCTGCAACAGCACGTCCAGGCACGGTGAAACTCCAAGAAACTTCATACACTCCTCAAGTTCCTCTCTGGTTTGACGATCCTGCGTTACTGCCTTATTTCTCTTTACCGCACGTATCAATATATTCTTCGGTGTATGTTCTATGTCAATAAATTCCAAGAGCTGCACCCGATAGCCCTGTGTTTCCAAAAGCTCCGCCCTTAACGCATCTGTGATTAAAGCTGCCATTCGTTCCTTCACTATTCCATACTTGAGAATCGGCTTTAATATGTCATTTTTTATCTGCCTATTCAGCTCATGCTGACAGCAGGGTACTGACAGTATTACCTTTGCCCCCCATGCCACAGCCTTATTCAAGGCGTGATCTGTAGCAGTATCGCAAGCATGAAGCGTAACCACCATATCGATTGTACTGCTGCCGGAATAGGAAGCAATATCTCCCTCTAAAAACTGTAACTTATCATAACCATACTTTTCACTCAGCTGATTGCAGTGGGTTATTACATCCGTCTTGAGATCCAGTCCAATGATATTAATATGATATCCCTTTAAAATCTTCAAATAATAGTACATGGCAAAGGTAAGATAGGACTTCCCGCAGCCAAAATCCAAGATCGTCAGCTCTCTGTCCTTCTCTAAATAAGGAAGAATATCTTCGATGTATTCCAAAAAGCGATTAATCTGCTTAAATTTATCCGACTTTGCCTTTATAATCTGGCCTTCCTTTGTCATAACCCCAAGGTCTATCAGGAAAGGCAAAGGTATCCCTTCTCCCAGAATATAGTTTTTCTTCTTGTTATGTAATAACAATTCCTCTGTTGTCTTACTACCCTTTTGTTCCGTGTCATTCCCAGCTGCCCCAGGAGCTCTTCCGATTTTATTTTGAATGGTCACTTTACCCTTTTTACTAATTAAAAGCGTTGCTTTCCCTGTCTGCGCATTAATCTCAGCCTGATGAAACAATCCCTCAAACCAATCCTCTAATTTAAACAGCAGCTCTTCCGTCTCATAATTCTTGTGATATATTTTGACACCGACATATTCGGAGGCCTGAAAGCATAAGTTTCCCTTAAGTAACAATGGACGTATTTTTACTTTTGACACTTTTTCCTTGTCCGTTGAATTACTGATCGTAACACTTATTAATTCTTTATTTAAGGTTTCTTCAAATAATTTGTAAATTGCATTATCCATTTTATTCGTCCAATCTATTCTTCTTAGCATTTGCCAGCCATCCATTTTATAACCACTCTATCAACGATAACTAATGATTGGATCACCTGACGTTTTTTTCAACTTATGTTCTTTCTGATTCACACTTTATTTTAATGTCTTTTCATCCATAGTACAACCCAATTATGATAAATTTTATTTTAATATCCATATTTCTTAAAGGAATTGACTATTTCCTTTTTCACATTCCCTCTCACCTGCATATACTAATATAAAAAAGCTTAGGAGCTCTAACATGTCATATACAAGTGGTAGATATTATGGCAACCGAAGACCGTTCCAGGTGCCAAATGATAATTTAAACTCACAGATGATAGGCTCCCCAAATAATACAGGCGGGACAACCGGAAATATGAATACAGGTATTCCGAATACTAACTCCGGTACATCAGGAAGGACTGGTCAGACACCTCCAACAAATAGAACCACAACGGGTACTGGTACTTCCACTCCTATTCCGGGTACAAACGCAGGCTCCGCTACAACTCCTGCCAATCCTTCCCGAACCCCTGGTTCTGGTACTGCTACTTCACCTTCCATCACTCCTGGTATTGGCTTGGGTACCGTTCCCAATAGCCCTTCTGTTACTCCTGGTACGGGTATGGGCACTATGCCTCCACGCACTGGTGCTGGCATTGGCACCACTCCAACCAGTCCTTCTGTTACTCCCGGCACCGGCATGGGCACTATGCCTCCACGCACTGGTACTGGTATGGGGACCGTTCCAACGAACCCTTCTGTTACTCCCGGCGCTGGCATGGGCACTATGCCTCCACGCACTGGTACTGGCATGGGAACCGTTCCAACGAACCCTTCTGTTACTCCCGGCACTGGCATGGGCACTATGCCTCCACGCACTGGTGCTGGAATTGGTACTGCTCCGACCAGTCCTTCTGTTACTCCCGGCACTGGCATGGGCACTATGCCTCCCCTCCCTGGTATGGGTACTGCTCCGACCAGCCCTTCTGTTACACCCGGTACCGGCATGGGCACTATGCCCGCTCGCCCCAGCAATGGTATGGGTACAGGCGCGATTACCACTCCATCCACCCCTTCTGCACCGCTTGGAAATGGTATTGGGACTCCTGCTCCCGGAACCTATCGGCCTCCCTTTATTTATGGAACAACTCCAAACACACAGAACGCTGCTCCCTACTCCCCGAATACAATGACTCCTCCGGTTACTACCGCACCCGGAATTCCTTCTAACACTGGAAGCTTATATCCGGGAATGCCTCCTGCAACTGCTCAAACTCTGGCTCATAGCTCTGTCAATTGGAAGGATTCCTCACCAAATATGAGCATGAATCAGAATTATGCTACTTATCAAGCTTTCGATGGCTCATACTTACAAAGCAACTCCTATGACGCACCAACGGGAGTATCCTTATATCAGATGTATGGTTATGATTGCAGCGCAGACCTGGATAAAGATCTTGATTATATGATAGAACTCTATCCCTATACAGCAAAGGTAATTCTGCGCGAAATCTCCAGTGAATGTGACTCAATGGAATACGAGGGAAGCTGTATGTTTGATGAATATCCCGATCGAGTATCCTTGGAACGAATCGTTGACCGTATCTATGATAAGATCAAAGATATGAGCGAGGAAGAAACCACAGTGGAAGCTAACAGTCTATATTATTATCCTCCAATGAGGCGTAACAATCATTTACGGGATCTTGTAACCTTGGTTCTGCTGGGCGAAATGTTTAATCGCAGAAGGCGTTACAGAAACAGAAAACGCTGGTACTAAATGATAGCTGGCAGCTTTACTCAATATAGCATAAGGAAAGGAGAATACCATCCCCTTCGTGAGAATGGGGTTGTATTCTCTTTTCATATTTCTTCCTGGTTCATTTGGTTTATTATACTTTCTTCCATATGATAATGTAAGAGCTATAATGAAAAAGCCTTAGTAGCTTTCATTTAATATGGGTGTTGCTAATACGATTCTGGTACGATTCTTCATTTCATTATAAGTTATTGCAACCTGCACATTGATCTTATTACCCATCGTAGAGATATACTCTTTTAACATTCCTGTATATCCATAAACAGTATACAGATCCCCTTCATCATATTCTAGCGCAACCTCTCCCTGTAGTTCCTTAATCAGGTTACTGGCTAATTCCCGCTTCTCCTCCAGGGATAGCTCACCTTCCCGGCTTCCTTCATATTTTAATATTACCTGTTCATCTTTAACGTCTAAGGTACCTAGTTTTTCTTCAATTAATTTCTTATATTGATCAATATTTTGAATTCCGCTTGATAAGCTTAATCGAATGATAACATAATTCTTATTTATATTATCTTCCTTTACGCTGGTGACCTTTATTTGGGTAGAGGCTTGCTTCGCTTGTTTATACACAAGAAGCTCACTCCGCCCTTCCTCTTCCAAGCTGGTATAGTCATTCTCTATTTTTAGTCCGATCGCTGCTGCTATTTCACCAATAATATTCTTTTTATCCGTATCTGTCATATTACCGTTTTTGTATTCTGCTATGATCTCCAAGGTACTTTCCATATTATCTGTATCGGATTTAATAAACGCTTCCGTAATCTGAATATCCTCATGAAATATCTGGTTTACTGCAATCTGTGTAACTACGGCAATCCATAAAACAACTGCTACATACAAGGTAAGCTTCATTCTCCTGCTTGAGAATATGCTTTTTAGTTGATTTGTCATTCGATACCATTTACTATTATCCATTCGATCAACCTCCAAAGGCAAATGTCTGTAAATTCACCTAGTATTTTTGCCAAAGATTGATATTTTATTCATTTTAATACAAATTGCACTATACCTGTCCATATGATATAATGAGAACAATAAATTTAAAGGAGCCATATCCTATGAATGTACCCTCACTATATCGACGACGTTTTATTCCAAATGAACTAATTCAATTAAAGGATGATATTATCCTGGTCATGGAGAAGGATCTAATCATAACCAAATGGGTAACCCTTCATCCCAGAAAGGATATTGCCAGAGGTATCTCCGCCTTTTACTTGGATAAAGGAATCAAGGTAAGCAAGATTTTTGACAAGCAGGATCAGCTTGTATATTGGTATTGTGATATTATTCAAGCAAAAACAGAGCATGAAAAAAATACCGTCATTATCGAAGACCTCTTAATCGATGTCATTCTAGATAACGACGGTAATGTACGTATTATGGATTTAGATGAGCTGGCAGATGCATTAGACCAGCAACTGATTACTCAGCAGGAAGCTACATATGCCTTACGAACTCTGCATTATTTATTAAACATAATTTCTAACCATCAGTTTAACCTGCTACAGGAGCCTGTGAATCAGGTAGAGATGCTTTAGTTTTCCTCGAGCATCTGGATTCTTTTCAAGTGTCTTTCATCATTTGAGAATTCAGTATCCAGAAAGGCTTCTACAATCTTTAAGGCATGGCCAACTCCAATTACTCTGGCACCCATTGCTAATACATTGGCATCATTATGAAGTCTGGTTGCTTCTGCGCTGAAGCAGTCATGACAAAGAGCAGCACGAATCCCCTTCATTTTATTAGCCGCAATTGAGATACCGATTCCTGTTCCGCAGATCAGAATCCCTTTTTCACATTCTTTATTTTGAATCGCTCTGCCCACGGCTTTGGCATAATCCGGATAATTACTTGCTGTTACATCTCCACAGCCAAAGTCCTTATATTCCAGACCCCTTGAATCCAAATACTCCATGATTGCCTTTTTCATTGCATATCCAGTATGATCGTTACCAAGTGCTATCATAACCTTACCTCCATTCATTCAACTGCTGCAAAAGCGCGGCACTCCTTTTGCATTTAATCCTGTGTCTGTGACTATTATATACTCTCATTTAATTTGTAAACCGTCTTCTTCACTAACCGTCCAAGTTCAGTGTAACATTCTTCATAATCCATCAGCGTACCGCCGTAAGGATCAACTACATCGCCTATTTCTCCAGCAAATTCTTTGATTGTATATACATCCTTAACTTCAGGATAAAGCTCCTGTACCTTCTTTTTGTGACCTGAAGTCATTGTAAGTATAATTGTATTTTCCTCAAGATCGGTGGCTTTTAAACCTTTTGCCATATGATTATCTAATTCTAAATCATGCTTTTTCAGTACGATTTCTGCCTTCGGATTAAGTGGCTCCGCAAATAGCACCACCAGTCCTCTGGAGCATACTTTCATATCACTAACCTTTTCCAGGTTTTTATAAATTGCCTCTGCCATTGGGCTTCTGCAGGTGTTTCCGGTACAAACGAATATAAGCTTCTGATATTTTTCCATAGTTACCTCCAATACAAGAATACCCCCACCACATATACCAGCATCATAACTTTACAATGCGATATCCAGCCGCCTTCAGTAATCGGTTCATAATTGCCTGTCCTAAACTGTTATCAGCAAAGCTTTCAGTATAAATATATTCGGTATGCAACTCATCAAATTCCCGAAGAACTGCATATAATCCAGCCGCAATGGAAGCTTCATCCTTCCTTCTGCCAATTGTTTTCACAGTTCCATAATGGTATAAGGCCTTCGTTTCATCCGTTGCAATAACCCCAACACTGTTATTTCCTTCTATCTTATCTTTTGCCTCTTGATTAATTGCATCAATTACTTTATCTATCTTACCTTCATAAATCGTTAGTTTTCCCTCCGGTGCATAATGACGATACTTCATGCCCGGTGCTTTTGGAACCAGATCTAAATTCGGTGCCTTTTGCAATACAGCCGGATCATAATGAATCTCTCCAATGACATTCTCCAGCATTGCCTTTGTAATACAGCCAGGCCGTAATATCATAGGACTGTCACCGGACAGATCGACGATCGTAGATTCCAGTCCGAGGGTTGCATGGCCACCATCAATAATCATATCCACTTTTCCGTTCAGGTCATTAATCACATGCTGTGCCGTAGTCGGGCTTGGTTTTCCACTTAAATTAGCACTCGGGGCTGCTACAAATACGCCTGACTTTTCAATCAACGTCCTGGCGATCTGATTCGCCGGCAAACGAATTGCTACTGTATCCAAACCTCCCGTGGTTTGATCAGGTACCAGCTCTTTTTTCTTTAGAATCATAGTAAGGGGCCCCGGCCAGAAGACCTCTGCCAGTTGATAAGCCTTTTCCGGCACCTCTTTTGCCAACACTTCCATATCCTCGCTTTTCGCTATATGGACAATCAAAGGATTATCGGAAGGTCTGCCTTTTGCCTGATATATTTTAGCAGCAGCAGTTTCATCCAGTGCATTTGCGCCAAGTCCATATACCGTTTCTGTCGGAATAGCTACTAGCCCGCCTGCTCTTAATATCTCTGCCGCCTCCTGGAAGCAGTCTTGTGACAAGCTTTCTATCTGTAATTTTATTACTTTTGTATCCATGATCGTACTCCTTGCAGCAAAGTGGTCAACACTTTGCTTTGCACCTTGTCAAATATGCGCGACTATTATTATAACACCATCACACACGAAAAGCAAATTATGCTTTTTTTGACAGGTGATTTGTGTCCTTTGGAGGATATGTTTCTGTTACATATCAATCCAGGTTTCTTGGGCTGCTGCTTTTCCCAGATTGTTAGCTTCTATGTAATCCAGTATGGTTTGGCAAATACCACTAGCCATTTTTCTTTGATAATCTTCCTGCAAAAGAAGCTCTGCCTCCACTGGATTCGATAAATAGCCACACTCTACAATAACTAAGGGACAGTTTGTTTTCGTTACCATAAAGTAATTATCATTGGCTTTTGCTTTTCGATGATTCCCATCCCCAATGGTTTTTTTAATCTGTTCCTGCATCATCTCCGCTAGTTTTCTGCCCTGATCTGATTTTGCATAATAAAACACCTGGGCTCCCTTAACATATCCTTCACTAAAGCTATTCTGATGTATACTTATTGCCAACTGAGCACCGCTGGAATTTATGATAGAAACCCGGTTATTCAGATCAGCTCTTTTCTTGTTCGGGTCATCCTCAGAATATAACCCAACATCTGATTCTCTTGTCATAATAACCGTAATCCCCTCTTGCTCCAACATTTCCTTCAGCAAGAAAGAGATACTTAAATTAATATCCTTTTCTAAGCAATGATTGACCCCGACTTTACCGGGATCTCTCCCACCATGTCCGGGGTCAATTACAATTGTAACATTTTTATCTTCAGGTTCCTCTTCCCAGAAAAGAAAATGTCTCATCGTTCTGATGGATCGTTCCGAGGTTATAATACTGGCACAAAGAATAAGAAACAGGAAAATGATGCAAAAATATTTTTTCATGGTCCATGCACCTGACATCCAAATTCCTTATATTCTATGAAAGAATACTTTGTCCTATTCTTCTCCTTGTCACTTCTTCCTCTGCTAAGAATAACTTTAATAATTAGTTGATTCCTTCGTTTCTATCATAAACTTTATATCATCTATCCGCAATAAATCCTAGTTAAGATATCGAAGGATGACATTCCATACGCTGGCATTCTCTAATCCCAGCTTCCATTCAGCTACGCCAGCCACATCGGCATCATAGATCACCTTCATCTTCTCTTCAATGGACTTATCCTCTTCCTGCCACATCTTATAAGTATCACTGTCTTTCTTGTATTCTACATAGTAGGAGCCACTGGTATTGTCCCACTTAGCCTCAACCCCATTGTTTTTAATCAGATCACTTGCCGGTGACATTGCGTAGGTTTCGGAAGATACAGTTCCATCCGCCCCCTCTTTCCACAGTCTGGTGTAGAATGGAATCGCAATAATGACCTTTTCCTTTGGTACTACCTTCAAGATATTATTAACTGCATCTGTTACGAAGCCCAAAGATGCAACCGGTCCAGCCTTTTCTGATTTACTATGGTGCTCATCATAGGCCATGGTAATAATATAATCTACCACCTTGCCTTGTTCCTCCCTGTCATAATACTCTGTATAAGCAGAAGGAACATAGTTATCAACGGATAATACAATGCCGTTATTCCTGCACTTAACCGATAGCTCCCGCAAGAACTGGATATAATCAACTCCCGCTTCCGAGGGGATATTTTCAAAGTCTATATTTATTCCATTTAATTTGTATGCTAAGGCTTTTTCTATTAAGGCGTTGGAGAGAGTGTCTCTGCGTGAAGTAAAGCTGAGCAGCTGCTTCATGCTAACTTCCTTATTAAAATCATTTACCAATGCCCATACTTCCATTCCTCTGGCATTTGCACGGCTTACATACTTTTCAGAAGCAAGGGAGGAGATGGTTCCTGATACATCCTCAATGCTAAACCAGGTAGGTGATACTACATTCACACCCTTGGTAGCATCAATCAAATCTTCCAGTCTTGCATTCGCATCCTGATTAAATACTTGGTGGAATACCAGATTTATTTTTTTTGCTCTGGACTGGGCTGTGTACTCCGGTGCCTGATAGGTACTGGTTAAGGTTTTATAATCGGATTCTTTTGTTGCCTTCTTCTTAATATAGCCCTTAACACCATCCTCCGTCATTACCTTCACAAAGCCTTTTTCCGGTGCTTCCTCTGTATCTACGTAAACCAAGCTGGTACCCACGGGTAATTCTAGTAAGATAGGACTCTTGATGCTTGGCTCATAACGAAGCTGTGCTGCCTTCGTTACTTCCGTATACAGATAATCTCCCCATTGGTAATTAATCACCACACGGCTGGGGTCCTTATAATATTGATAGGTAAGATCCGAATACTTCTCAACAAAATCCAAAGATACGTATACCTTGTCCACAAAAACCTCTGCGATTGGATACTCGTATTCCTTCTCTGTCTCAACCATACTCTTTGTCACAGTATAACTGCTTTTGGAGGCATCCACTCTTATTATCTCCTCCGGCGTTGTATAGGTCAGCACATTCTCATTGTAATCCCAATAGAACCGATGGTTAAATTCCTGGACTACCGTATCGTAATCGATATATACCTTTCCATCAATTAACAAGCCTTTTTTCTCATATATCTGATTCTGAAGGATTAATACAACCTCTTTATCCTTTACTTGGTAATACTCTGATAACGGCATTACCTCATTATTAGGTGTCAATTGTTTCACAATTGCCGATATGATAATGATGGCTATTAATACCAGAGCTGATCCGATGCCGATCACAGCCAATCTCATTCTTCTATCCATAATCATCCTCCATTTTGTCAGGTATCATTACTTTTTCTCATTATAGCATTAATTTAACATACAGTCATTATGAAATTCGACTTTTTAAACTTAATTTTACATAGAAACGACGGTATGATATAAAAAATACCAATTATTGGAATGCAATAACACTTCTTATCGCAAAAGGTTGCCAAGCAATAAATCAAGAAGATTTCTTCCCTTTCGTCGAAGGCTTGTTTCTTCCTGATACCAGCTGACAACCTCTTATCATTCTATCCTTTATGTTTCTTCCCTGCCTTCACTCTCTCAATCATCTCTGTAGAGCCTGGCTATTTCTTATTGCATATCATCTACAGGGTAGTTGTAACCTCAATTGGAAATGTTCTTACAGAGCAAAAAGTATAGAGGGGCTTTTTAAGTCCTGTATGCGAAACGATATCCAACTAAATTACATCCTTTTAATGCCCTTAAAGCTATTGAAGCCCGATCCTAATCGTAATACTCTTTCTCTTAACCATCTGACATGAGCTGCTACTTTATAATCTGAAACAAAGCCTCGGATAAGAAGGCCATTTGTGATATGTTATACCTACCCGGATACCAGACTTGTCAGACTGAATTTTCTAAAGATTGAATACCCCTCGAAAGAATCGATTCGTAACACTAGAAGGAACCACTGGATTATCTGCTCTTGGTACAGCCCAAACTCTTCTTTTCAGCTTATGGCTTATTCTTGCAACGGTTTTTTCATTTCCCCTGGGAATAAAACAGAGCCAGGATTCATCTCCACCATACGAAGCCGTCTCTTCAAAAAATCGTTCCAGCTTTCGAATATCCCATTCTGAAGACCCGCCGACTACAATCTTAATATCGCATCTTAAAAACTCTTCCCGATTGTTCGCAAAATCAGTTCCAAAATCCAGGATCAGCCCTTCATAGTCCTTTCCAAAAATAGCAGGTATTTGAGAGACAGACACTCTCTTATAACAGGAAATATTCTGAAAGGAAAAGATTCCATCCTCCTTTACGGGCCACTCATAGACCGCTTCAATCAGTTCCATATCATAATGTTGATTGCATTCCAGGAATGCGGTTTTTAGTTCCGCCTCCTCCCCAAGATAAAAGGATAACATTAAGGCCGTATAAGTTACTCCCATGCCAGAATGGGTTCCAATTAATCCGATCACAACTCTCCCCTGCCTTCTATTCTCCTGCAGTTTTTGAAGCAGCATGGGCTTATGAAACAAACCTCTTCACTCCTCTCCATATAGATTGAACCAACCTTACAATCCAGGATAGCTCTCCGTTTATTGTCAGCAATTCCCTATAAAAATCCAGCTCATGTTCTGTCTTAATCGGTGCAAAGCAATCTGGTTCGTAGGGAACCCGATAGCAATTCTTATGATCCATGCTGTTAACCACTTTACGAAACTGCTTTCCATCAATAAAATTAAACAGGTAGGAGACCTCTTTCTCTTCTTTTACCAGCTTTAGTACAGCTTCTGAGGAAGTTAGCTCCCAATCCTTAGCACCAAGTACCAAAAGCCTGTGATCTGCTGCCAGAAACTCTTCAAGATTATCCTTGGTAAGCCTTCCAAAATCCTGCACTATAACTTGATACCGGGGCAGTTCTTCACGTGCCTCAAGCCGATTGGCATACATGGGAATGTTATTCATTGTACTCACTCCTGCTTCCACCTTTACATTCTCGTAACGATTTCTCAAGGATGTTATGCAGCCGCTCCTATTTTTCTCCTCATAAAGACAGGACTGTTTTCTTCCGATATAATACTTGCAGAGGCGAAAAGAGACATGCGTAACCCCAATTCTTAATTGTGTCCCCGCAACGGCCACTTTCCAAGATCGTTGGTTTTCATGCTTGAATTGGTTTTTCTTTGATGTTGCTGATAATTGTTGATTTAGACTGGCCACACTGGAGTAACGCCCGGCTGGATTCGATTTAAGACACCGATTAATAATCTGCTTTAACTGACTGGAACAGCTGCTTACCAAATCAATATTATAAATAGCATCGTTATTACTGTGGATATACGCTCCGGTCGTCATATAATATAATAGCATTCCAATTCCAAAGACATCACAACGCTCATCAATTTTATCCCGCTTGTATAGCTCCGGGGCAGCATATCCTACTGTTGCAAAATAATTTGTCTGATCGAACGCAGTCTTTGTTAAGATGGCACTGCCAAAGTCAACCAGCTTAAGCACCCGGTCGGACAGGATAATATTATCCGGTTTGAGATCAACATATAGAATCGGCTGCTCCAAGGAGTGGAGATAATGAATTAAATCGCAAAGCTGTATTCCGAATTCCAGAATATCAGCTTCCTGCAGAAAGCCTCTGGAGGCAACATATTCGGTTAACGTCTCTCCACTTAGATATTGTTCGACAATATAGGAACCTTCTTCGTCTTCTTCAATATCATAAATTATAGGGATACAGGGATGATTAAGATTTTTTAAAACAAACGCTTCATTTCTTTGAATTTCATATAAGGGATGATTTTTAGAGATAAATTTGATAGCTCGAAAAGAATTTAAGATAATATGTTCTGCGAGATAAACCTTAGCTGTTCCTCCTTGGCCGAGTAGACTTAAGATTCTGTACTTTTGAAACCAAATTTCCTGCTGCATACACTCCTTTCCTATCAGCAGCTTATGTAGCAAAACCAATTCACCTATATTATAGTTAAAAAATGTATTTTATTCAACATTTTTCTAGCTGAACTTTTTCACAAATATTTTTTAAAATTTTGTAGAATTTACCACTGACTCCATTAGCGGCATGAAAGCGTGTTTTCATATAAATTTCATAGGTCTGCGTATTGACTTTACTTATATTTTAAATTATACTTTTTTTACACCAATGGATGATACCGTGGATACGTGTAATCAGTTCCTTTTTAGTACAGAAAGGGGTGTACTTTATGAAGATAGAAAAAATCAATGACAACCAAATAAGATGTACCCTGAACAAAAGCGATTTAATCGACCGAGAATTAAAAATCAGCGAGCTTGCTTACGGCACCGAAAAAGCTAAGGCACTGTTTCGTGATATGATCCAGCAGGCGTTTTATGAATTCGGTTTTGAAGTAGATGATATTCCATTAATGATAGAAGCTATTCCTGTATCAACTGAATGTCTCATTTTGGTTATAACTAAGGTAGAAGATCCAGATGAATTAGATACACGCTTTTCCAAGTTTTCTTCCTTTAATGTTCATAGCACTTCAGACAAGTCTGACCAGGACGAGGATGATGAGGATTCCTATGCAGATGAAATTATTAACAGCTTTGAGCAGTTAGAGGATGACCTGGGTGAGGAACTGGAGGAAAGCAGCAAAGAGGAAGATACCCTTGTGGAAGCAGAGGCAGTCGATATGGAACCTCCTGCAAAATCAGGAATTCCTGCTCCTTCCAAATTAACCAAGATCTATTCATTCCGCTCCTTACAGGAGGTTGTGGAATTAGCTTACATTATGCTTGGAACCTACAACGGAGTAAATACTCTTTACAAAAATCCTCTGACCTCGACTTATTACCTGGTAGTGAGCATGTCTGACCATACTCCGGAGGAATTTAATAAAATCTGCAATATTATATCTGAATATGGCAAAGTGGAGCGCTCCACTTATGCAAGCTCATCTTTTTATAAGGAGCATTATGAGATTATTGTGAAGGATCATGCATTACAGATTCTGTCGGTGATGTAAAAAAGCAGGAAGCTAATCATTCTCTGATTAGCTTCCTTTTTATATCTCTCTGTTTTATATCGTTCGGTTTTATGGCTCTTTGTTTTACATCACACTGTTTTATGTCACACTGTTTTATATCGCTCTGCTTATTTTCCTCTATACATCAATCAAAATACGATGGTTCTATTTCGGAATGCCTAATATCTCTCTGGCTTCTTTTGGTGTGGCTGGCTCCAGCTCCATTGCCCGTATCAGATGAACCAGCTTCTCTACCAGCTGATTGTTGGAAGACGCTGTCTCATTTTTACCTAAGTATCTGCTATCCTCAAAGCCAATTCGTACAACAGTTGCTCCCATTGCAATAGCTGCCGCCAGAAAGCTCCAGTTATCTCTCCCAAAGTGGGTAACTCCCCAGAGACAATCCTGAGGTACAAAGGAGCGAAATGCCATTAAAGACTCTATCGATGGCTGCATACCGCCTTTATGTCCAAAAACCAGATTAAACAGCAAGGGTTCCCGGAAAGGATACTCTTCCTTAACCCTCATAATATTATGAATCATTCCGATATCAAATACCTCAATCTCAGGAATAATTCCCTTCTCATAGCAGAGCTTCGAACAATATTTAATATCCTCGTTTGAATTACGATAGATTGCTTCCCCAAGATTTGTGGAACCTCCGTTTAAGGAGGCACTCTCTGCTCTTGGATAATTCAGAGGGTAGCACCGTTCTATCATATTCATATCGGAAACGCCGCCAGTAGACACCTGCACCACAATGTCCCTCTGCTCCAATATACGATCAAAAGCCTCTGTAATGACAGTCGTATCCGGCGTCAGCCTTCCTTCTCGTGTTTTACAGTGAAGATGACACATTCCGGCGCCCAGATCAACACATTTTGCGATATCCTCAGCCAGCAGCTCGGGCAGTAATGGATCCGCTCCTGCTACCGGTGCCACCGAGACAATTACTTTTCTCATAGCTACCTCCCTCACCATATTGCCTTTGCTAATTTACGATTCAAATTATAAAAGCTAATTCGGTCTCACTATTACCAATCACATTAATTCACATACTATTTTCTTTAATGTATCCGTCTCACCTACATTACCGGGAAATATTATATAAGGCATCCCCGGATACCTGCTGTCCTCATCCGTTCTCCAGACCGGTACCCCTGGTTGTATCTGGCCTAATACACAAGCTTTGCGAACCTTTAATGCCTTTACTCCGATATCACTTGAGGTAATACCACCCTTTGCTATTACAAATGCAGGAGCTGTCCCAAGATCAGAAACCAGCTTCTGCACTGCTTCTGATATTTCCACAGAGCGCAGCAGGGCTGATTCTTTTGTATCGTTATCCAAGGTAAGCAGTCTGCGCTTCGTATAGATGACAACTGTTGTTCCCAGTTCAATAAAGGCTTTGCTCTGTTGATTAACACGCTCTACTTCCTCTGCCAGCCGGTTCTCCAACACCAAATCCGAGTCAAACTCCAGAAATGCCAGTTCCGGCAGCTTTTCCAATTCTCGAAGCTGCGCGGTTGTCTTCTCCGTATGAGAACCAATTACGACTAACCCACCCTGCTTTACCTCACTTACCAGCATAGAATCTTTTCGTAACAGCTCCTGTTCGGATATTCCCGCCACAATCTTTACAAACTCTGCTGCACTGCGATAGAGAAACTGCTTCCCTTCCTGTAGTGCTCCATATAAGGATAGACAGAAAATTTCTAAATCCCTTGGATCAATTGCGTTCACTATAACCTTTCCAAAGTCCGTTATCTTACGCAGCTTCTCTTTGATCGCTTCAAGCTGCAGGTCCCTAATTTCCTCCAGACCGATTGCCAGCACTTTCTCCGCCAAATACTGCCCTTTTGTCTTCTCTTCGATATACTCACATAGATTTGAATTCTTATAGCCAAAGGTTTTATCCCTGGCAAACTCTGTATCGGCTGCTGGAATTAATGTATCCTTCTCCTTAACATAATGAATGTTGTGAAGGGTATATCTTCCGCCTGCTTTAAAATAGGGAATCAGAATTTCTCCGTCTATTTTAATACCTGCTCCCTTTTCAAGTTCTTCCTTAAGGACGCTGGTCTCCAAAGGGTAATGCCCCCTTAGGGTGGAATCTCCCCTGCTGATGATCTGAAACCTCAGCTTAGTCTCAGCCGCCGCTTTGATTATATTTCGCGCTATCTCCCTGTGCAGCTCTTCTGTCTGCTCCTCCGTCAGCGCTCTGGAGTTTGTTAATATATAAAATATCTTTTCTTCGCTGCGAAAGCCTTCCAGGATGCTCTCATAACTCCAATCCGTATATACGTAGACTCCATGAACGGTTTGTACTCCCGTTGGATCATCATCCAGCACCACTAGCTTTGCGCTGTTTTTGCTTATTTCCTGTTTTAGCAAATCTGTAACCCAGTTGCTGTCATTATTCTTGTATTGATATTTATTCTCTATCTCGCTCCATAATAAATCGGCCATTCGAATCTCCTTATTGCCATTATAAATTAATAGGTAATTGCGAAACAATATAGCTGTTGTAATTGTATACACAACACATACCATTTCTACGCTCCAAAGCTTCCTTCGGGCTTAACTTCCGCTTCGAAATAGTATATGTTGTGTATACAATAACTAAATTTTCTTAGTTTCGCAATTACCTAACTA
>JAEWMZ010000118.1 GCA_023392995.1 Bacillota bacterium | reverse complement strand
AAGGCAGGATTGCCTTTTACTTTCGAAAAAACAATCCTGCCTTGTCTGACACCCCCAGCAGGAATCGAACCTGCAACTAGCCCTTAGGAGGGGCTTGTTATATCCATTTAACTATGAGGGCACGTATATGATAGTCAAAACTAAACTTTAAAGCAGAACAGAAAGCATATATTTCATTTCTATTGCTAGTTTTAGACAACATACATATTCTACTATTTCCTTTGGCTTAAGTCAATAACTATGTATTTTTCTTTTCTCATTCATCTAATAATAATATCTTTATTAAAATTAACACTTTGAACTATAATTCGGTGCGATTGGGGGTACTAAACATACTTTTTACATATTTTTAACTGTATTATGATATTTATCAGATAATTTTCATTTTACAATATCATTGTAAAGAAATCAATTTAAGGAGTGATCGCTATGATAATAAAATTAACCGTAATCTTTCTTGTATCTATGTTCCTCCTGGGCTTCTGCTATTATATTCATTTAAAAAGAACTCAAAATAAATACATTGATTCCTATCGATGGTTTACACGCATACTTAAATAAATTATAATCCACAAAAAAGATAAGGCAGCTTAAGGCAGCCTTATCTTTTTGACTTCTACTAGTTCATCTCATTTATAACTAAGCTATCCAGCTCTTTTTTTTCATTTGCAGCCTCTACAGTATTTTCTTCTACTTCTTCTACTGCAGCTTCTACTTCACTATCTACTATATTTTTCTCTACATCTAATGTATTTCCTTCTACCTCTAATGTACTTCCTTCTATATCCACTTGAAATCGATTAACCGTGGTTCTTAAACTTTCTGCCAGTATCTTCAATCGATCAGTAACATTTGCAATGATTTGCATGGATGCTGCCTGTTCTTCCATCGTAGCAACGGATTGTTGGGTTCCAGCTGCATTTTGCTCTGCTATTGTTGCTAAGGCTGTCAGCATTGATTTAATTTCATTGTTTGCCTTTTGCATTTCCTCTTCTGATTCATTTAGTTTATCTACTACATTTTCTGACTGAGACATTGCCTCTGATATATCCTGATACTTTTTAATTGTTTCAGATACGCTATTATGCTGGTCCTCAGAAGTTTTAGTAATCCGCTTCATACTTTGTACCGATTGCTCAATATTTAGCTTCAGACCTGCAATTATGCCATCGATATAGCTTGTTGACTTTGCTGATTGATCTGCCAGTCTCTGGATTTCACTGGCAACTACAGCAAACCCTCTGCCTCTTTCTCCCGCTCTGGCAGCTTCAATGGCAGCATTTAATGCTAACAAATTGGTTTCTCTTGCAATATCTGAGATAAACTGGCTGGCTTCCCCTATCTGCTCAGAGCTTTTTTTCATCTCCATAACCACATTGCAGATATTTTGGGTGGCTAATGCATTCTCATTCGTAATAAAACTTAATCGCTCAATTTCTTTGAGGCCCGCTTGTACCAGCTGGATAACCACGTCCGTTGTTTCATTTAATTTTAACATCTGTTTATGATTAATTTCCATCTTTTCTTCTAATATGGTTGCCTGAGATAATCCGGCTTCCGTTTTCTTCGCCTGCTCATAGGCGCTTCTCGCTATTTCTTCCAAGGTATGTGAGATTTCTTCTGTAACCTCCGCGGTTTGCCCTGAGGCTTCGGTCAACTCCTGAGCAGTTCCTGTGACCTGAATAGCAGATACATTCAGCTCTGTAATGATACCTCGCAGATTCTCGGTTAATATTTGAAAGGTTCTGGCTAATATACCGATTTCATCCCGCTGATTACGGTATATCTCAGGAATATCAACTCGAATATCCAGCTCTCCTATTCTTTTTGACTGCTTGGTAATGGAAAGTAATGGTGTTGTCAGAGAATTATCCAGCAATATCACAACGCCGATACTTAATAGCAGCGTAATTACTAAAATGGTCAGTGTAATACGAACCATCCTTGGTATGGCCTCCAGGATCTCCGCCTGATCAGCAGTTATAATGAAGAACCAGTCCGTTCCACTAATCGGTGTAAAGGCAGAAATCAATTTATCTCCTTGGGTTTCATATCGCACAACTCCATTTTGCTGATCCAAGATCTTATGATAAGCAGCTGCTAAGGATGTTAACGCCGGATCCTCTTTTTCTTTCTTGATTGGATTGAATCTCTTAATTACTTCCTCTGCATTCGGATGTGCTATAATTGTCCCTTCCTTATTTATCATAAAGGAATAACCCTGTTCACCATAACCGATGTCTTTCGTGATATTACTCAAGGAGTCTGCCTCCATTCTTGCAATTAAGGCTCCAACCACCTCCTTATCCTTCAGAACCGGAACTGCTACTTCTATCTCCGGCTTTCTTGTCACTCTACTAAGAATTACATCGGATATCTTTGAATCTCCCTTTAGTGCTGCCTCCACATAGGTGCGATCACTCATTAATCTTACGGTTCCATCCGTATAATAGGTATATCCGTTGGGTAGTACGAACCCAATATCCAAAAAATCCGTTTTTACCAGCTCCTCTTTTAAGGTGTTAACATTTACTTCCCAACCCATATCAATAATCTCTTTCTTCATGGAAATCATGGATAAGGTACCCATTACTGCCTCCATGCGGCTCTCCACCAGCTTTGCACTTTCAGCAGATAGCAATTCCAGTGAATGTTCAGATTCCGCTCTGATGGACTGATAACCTATTCCGATTGCTACCGCGCCTATAATAACCGCAACCGATAATACCAGTAATGAACATGATACAATTAGCTTTGTTTTGATACTCTTCATTTGTTCTCCTCAAACCCACACTTATATCAGCTTTGTTTGGTGAAGTAATGCTCTGGTCTATCACCTTTGTGAATATAAATAAGGGTTAGCCCTTCTTCTAATATAATTCCCTTTATTTAAAATCCCCGTTCCTATGAATTCTCAAAGCACCGTCATCTCACGCATATTCTTAATCATCTTTTTCTGCTTGGCCTCTTTTTTCTTCTTTGCCAGCTGTTCTGTCATCTGATAGACATCCGAAAACTCCTTCTTCTGATTATTTGCTGCTGCAATGGTAATGGAGAGCAGTGGATAGTACTCCTGTTCCCCTCTTCGGTTCTCAGTTACGATATATCCCCTATTTATATCCTCCTGACTATAGTACTTTCGTGCATTTTCTTCGAACTGTGCTACAATATCCTCAAAATAATTCTCTGATACATAATCGTAAATAATGACCACAAAATCGTCTCCGCCGATATGCCCCACAAAATTATTATACGGAATATTCTTTTTTAAAACGGATGCCAGTAGTTTGATAATTAGATCTCCGCTTTCAAATCCATATACATCATTGAATGCCTTAAAGTTATCAATATCGATATAGGCAATACTATATTGATCATTGCAGTGGATACAGTGATTTAACTTTTGCTCAACGATCAGATTTCCCGGCAAGCCTGATAAAGGATTCTGGTCCTTCGCATTATCTACCTCGATCTCAGTTGCTTTTTGAAGTAAATCCTTGATGGTTACTGTCCCAATGTACTTATCATTTTCTGTTACTACAATAAAGTCATATAATTTATCATTCCTTCTGGACATCGCCAGGTAAGATACGATATGAATAGGCATTTGATAATCTACAGCTAAAAAGTTATAGTCCATCAGATCAGCAATCGGTTTATTTTGATACAAAGAATATCCGTAATGACCACTCATCCTAAGGGCCAGCTTTTCACGGGTGATTATACCCAGAGGAACTTCATTGTCAACCACACACAGACCAAAGAAGTTTGGATTTTGTTTTAATATATTGTAAACATAGTTAGCCGTCACGGTTGAAGCTACAATTCCTGTATATTTACATACATTGATAATTGCTTCTTTTGGTACCTTCTCCTGTCTGCGGCAATCTTTTAAGTAGTTCATTTCATAGATCTCATGAATTAATTTATGATTTATTTCGAAGATCTCCTCCGAGGGTTTTTGAATATAATATCCCTGCCCATATTGAACCCCCAGCTGTATCAATGTGGCTAGTTCCTCTCTGGTTTCGATTCCCTCTGCGATTAAACTAATCTGTGACTCCTTTGATAGCTCCACCATTCCCTTTATTAAGGCATATTTTAGATTATCAGAATCTACATTACGAATTAATTTCATATCCAGCTTGATAAAATTTGGATTGATATCGCTGATTAGATTTAAACCGGAATAACCGGCACCTGCGTCATCAATCGCAATTTTATAATTCTGATTACGATAATGACTAATGGTTGATAAAAACCCTCCCATATCTATAATTACATTTCGTTCTGTGATTTCAAAAATTATATTCTTAGGTTCAATATGAAATTCTTTCAAAAAGTCCATGGTAAAGCCGCGGATGAATTTTTCATCATGCATAATATTAGGGTTAACATTAATAAATAGCATTTTATTATATGGCGGCTTCATTCGTTGATACGCTGACTCCAGAGCCTTAGCTCTGCACAGTAATTCCAGATCCCAAAGCCTGCAAAACTCCCCGGCAATCGAAAATAGCATTTCCGGATTATCAATCATACTGATCTCCGTAATTCTGCTTAACGCCTC
>JAEWMZ010000055.1 GCA_023392995.1 Bacillota bacterium | reverse complement strand
TTATCCCATTCAATCCTTTGATAAGACCGGTCACTAAATAGGACTCCCGACCAGCCTCAATTAAAATATCAGAGGCAAAATACCCTGCACAAAAACCGCTTAGCCCGCCTACCAGAGAAAGGCACGAAGTAAACCCTATAAAAAAGCCACACAAGGTTGCATCCTTGAAGCCAAGGGCTTTTAAGCAGCCGAGCTGCTTCCCGCCAGTCTTCAAAAACCGGAAGTAAAACATAGCAAAAACAAAGCCTGTCAGTGCCGTTGAGACCGCCAGTATATTAAATGAGAGGATGGTATTGGAAACAAGTCCGTTTCGGTATAATAGCTGATTTTCATTCAATGCGGGAAGACTGTCCAACCTCAGCATATTACCATCAATAGAATAATGCACAAAAAAGTACATGAATGAGGTGAAAGTGGTTAAGAGCAACATAAGTCCAACATATATTTTGCTTTTAAGAATCTCTTTTGTAAGCTGCTTCACTAATAATTTCATAGCCTTACTCCCAAACCATATCATTGGCTGATATGGGATTCTGATTCATTCTGTCGCGATATATCATTCCATTCTTGACAGTAATTACCCGATTGGCGGTTTCCGCAATTTGAAGATTATGGGTCACAAATAGAATTGAGACTCCAAACACGGATTTCAGACTATGCAGAAGCTCTACTACTTTTTTACTGTTGGCCTCATCAAGGGCTCCGGTCGCTTCATCACAAAACAGAATCTCCGGCTTTTTTATAACCGCTCTTGCTATAGCAACACGTTGCTGCTGCCCGCCGGATAACTGTGCAGGAAATTTATCAAGCAAAGCTTCAAGCTCTAACATATGGATTAGTTGGTCAAAGGGTAAGGGTTTGGAATCAGGAGCGATCCCGATTTCAATATTCTCACGTGCGGTAAGATTATTCAAAAGCAAATAATTCTGAAAAATGTTTCCCGTCCTCTTACGCTTCCAATCAGCAAGCTTTCCTTCTGTTAAACTGCTAACCTCGGCTTCCCCGCACCAAATATGGCCGGAGGTGGGCTTTAACAGACCGGAAAGCACATTCAACAAAGTTGTCTTGCCTGAACCGCTGGGACCGAGCAGAACCGTAAAGGCTCCTGCTTCCACCTCCAGGGTAATCCCCTTTAACACCTCATTCCCGTCCCCGAAGGTCTTTGTAATTTTTTCTGCTTTTAAAATCGAATTCATAATAGTCTCACTTTCTTCCTTCCTACATTCCCTTTCACTTCTTCCTTCCGGAGCTTTAGCTGGGAATTAATAAACTCCACATCTGTTTTAATTCGAAATACATCCGTCAGAATACTGATGAAATAAATTGCAAGCCCCATCAGTATAAGCACCCAGATCGGAGTACTGCTATACCAGCCAAATAAGAAGCCTGCAGTAATCAATATCATAAGCTCATAGCTGATTTCCACAAATAATTCAACCACTACATATTTGCTTTCAAAGCGTCTTAATAAGACAAGTCCAAGATGTATGACCAGATTAGCGGCAAACGCCTGATACACTGTGGCAATACATAAAAACGTCGCATGATAGAGCGTTGCTACTATGGCAAGCAGAAGCAAAGACAACCCCGTTGTCATAAAACAGTTATTGATGATCCTCTTCATTTTAAAATTACCTTTCTTGTAGTTTTGCTCTGATGGCCGGTATGAATTTTCTTGTTACATTGATATGTTCCCCGTTAGACAGGGTAGCTTCCATCCGGCTATTCTTTAACTGTCGGATACTTTCCAGCATATTGATGTTAATAATACAGGATTTGCTGATTTGAACAAATCCGGCATTCATAAGTTCATTCACCAGCTGATATAAACGAAGCTCCGAACGGTACACCATTTTCTCACAGTACACAAAGGTTCGCTTATCAACACTCTCTATGTAGAAAATATCGGAAGCATTCACCCACATATCACTGCTTTCCATATTGCATTTTACTGTTTGATCAACAGATCTGATCAGTGTTTCCAGTCGCTTTACTGTATGGCTCATATGCGCATATTTGATAAGAACCTCGATATCGCCCTGACTTAAGTTTTCCTCTAGTTTTATGATCATGTTCAGCTCCTACCTCCATACTATCTCAATATTTCTCATCGAACAACCGCTGTACTACCAACATACAATTTAACAGGACTATCCTGCAATCTCACAATGTTATAAGTCATTACTCCCACGTCACTATGTCCAATGACCCTTATCTTACATAATGTTACCATAACCTCTGGCATTTTCCAATTGAGGACACCAGTCTTACCGTATAAATTTCACACTAACGGTCATTCGCCCGTATGGTCGCGGGGTGTTGGATGTGAAATGTTCTACATTTCACACTTTCTTTGCACAAAAAAAGAACAGAAATATGATTTCTTATACCCTGTTCCTCATCTACCCTGTTCTTTATCTACCCTGTACCTCATCGAACCAATTGTTAAGTACCTCCAAGAATTATGATTCCAAGCTCAGACACAGAGCTGGGCGAACTCCCCAAATTCTGTTTTTACACATTCAGCATAACAATCATATTCACATTCGAGCGAATCTGAATCACCATTTGCTCGTCCTACTTGGGTATGAATAACGCCTTTTAGAGTTTTTATAAACGCTTGTACACCCCAAAGACAGCCACCTGCAAAATATATAGCATTAATCCACTTAGTTGGTGACATTGTAAATGAATTAGCACCTGCTTCTTTTTTAAACCCGTCGAATTCGACGGGTTTAAAATCAGGATTATGGAGACTTTCCCATAATCCTAAAAATTCAATAGTAT
>JAEWMZ010000024.1 GCA_023392995.1 Bacillota bacterium | reverse complement strand
ATATTAAGCGAAATTACGCAAAGCAATCCTAGGTGCTTAATACTGATATACAATTTGAAGCAGCTGAATTTCATTGGGTTCCAGGATTGCTTCCAGATTCAACACTCCCTCTTTTGCCACACAGGTTTTCATGAAGATTCTTGGTATACATACCTTTTTCAGATAATCAATATCCTTTTGATTCATATGCTCATAGAAATCCATGTTCATCCACTCGTCCTGGACACTCCCATGTTCCCTGTTAATCCCATGGGTTATCACACGATAGGTTCCATTTTTAACGTTATTAATCTGAAAATTAAGCTTGATATTTTCGTTATCAACAAACATGCGGTGCTGCTTTCGTATGTCCAGTTCATCCTCCGGCTTCATATAATATTGATAATTAAAGTGCTTATAATTGTGACAGGCAATATAATAGTCATAATGCCCATTGGTTGTCACCATGCAATTATCATCTTTTCTTAACAGCAGCTCTCCCATTTGGTTTAAAAAATCCAGGGCGTAAAAAGCTGGCTTTCGAATTCCATCCTTGCTGAGAATCCCACCGCCGCCATTTAACAGTGCCTTACTATCATAGAAATCTCCAAAACTGTCCGATCCCACCCAGTACCCCATAACATCTGCTAATCCGATGCTTTCAATCACATTCTTCATAATATAAGCACCTTTAAAGCAGCTGTCATTCATGGAATTTCTCTGGGATACAGTTACATTCCACTCTGTGACATGCAGCTCCTGCACAGTAAATTTAATCTCCTCCAATACCTGCTTTGCCATAATCAGCTGATTTTGAACAAACTTACTATCTGTGGAATGTTTGGTAAAATGTTCGCCTTCTTCATCCCCCGGTACATAGGGATACAGATAAAAGGAAAGAAAGTCCGGATGATTCTTGCGCCTTCCCCAGGATTCAAGAATTTCATAAAAATTCTTCATACCAAACCGCATGGACAAACCCGCCCCGCCGAATTTGATTTTATGGGAAAAAGATTTGATAATATCATAGGTCATATCAAATAGCTCATAGTAGAAGGAGGAACTCTTATTATCCTCCTCATCCTTCCAGAATTCAAAGATCCAGGTTTCCACCTCTTTTATACCATATCGATTCATAACATAGGACATGAAAGCCGGCATAAACTTCTTAAATTCTGTCTTGCTTTCAAAACCGGTGCTGCTCCTCTCATCGATCAGCACACTGTCTACCGACCGGAGTAGCCTTCTCGGCTTAAAGCCGATTTCCAGATAGGGCTTTAGTTTATTTGCCACCAGAAAATCAAATACTCTGCTTATGATATCAAAATTATAATCACCCTTTGGATTATTAAGATCAATGTACATATCCTTTCCCCAAATATCCCAAAACCGGATATGGGTAAAGTGCAGATCACGCTTTAAGGTCATGACATGCTCCTGAATATCAGAGCGGAGTAAGACACTGGCTTCTCCTATGTTAATCATCCGGTTCCAGTTCTGTCCATAGCTTTCCCCCTTCGCAGAATCAACAATAATATAGCAGTCACCCTGCTGCGTAACTACCTCTGCCTTGACCGGATTCCTATCATAAAAATCATGAATTCTTTTTTCAATGAGCTTCTTCTTGCTCTCGGAGGGCTCTTTTATCCGTTTCTTAAGCTTATCCTTTTTCTCCGTCTGGTATTGGGACGGAGTCGTATGATAGGTTTCCTTAAAGGCCTTATTAAACGCAGCGGTATTGGCAAAGCCGTTATCCAGGGCGATTCTAGTGATGGAATGATCGGAATACAGCAATTCCTCCATGGCATGATGGAGACGTTCATTATTTAAATAATCAACAAAACTCATTCCCAATTGCTTCTTGATATATTTAGATAGGTAGGAATTTGATAAATACAGCTTATCCGCAAGATCATTCAGGCTGATTGGCCGGTTATAGTTCGCACGCATATAGTTGACAATATCATTTATCCGGTGATCCATCCGCTCTTTTTTTTCTGTGTTAAACCTTTTATCCTCCACATTGATCAAAAAATTGCTATTTATGATGTGCAGAAGCTCATAATAGAGACTGTTTAAATAAACAATCCCCCTGTTTTTCTTATCAAAATACTGATTCAGGATTTGCTTTAAAACTCTTCTTATTTCAATATAGGCTTCATTTTTATCAATAACAGAATTGCACCAAATTAAAATAAAATTATTCTGAAGCAGGAGACTTAACATTTGATAACTGATGTGAACGCAGCTGATTAAGACCTCATTGCCGGAAGTATATCCATGCTTCTTGTTGGCATTAATGATAATAAAATCATCCTGCTGCATTGCAAAAACTTCTTCTCCGATTGTCAGCTCAGCGGAGCCCTCCACCACATAAAACAGCTCAATATCCTGATGAAAATGAAGTGGTTCATAGGTATGGATATAAAACTCAAAATCCATAATTTCTCCATTTTTTAAGATAAAATCCTGCATCGTATTCTGCCTTTCTATGTAAATTCTGAAGAAATCGCTCCTTATATAATCACCGTACGAATCCTTACCCTATTATTATGGTATTAGAAATCCATACTTTAGTAAAGACCGTACAGACACTAATCCGCTATAACTTAAGGAATCGGAATGTTGATCCGGGACTATGATTCCCTTCTATCCTCTGCAATTAACACAGCTCCTTAATATATTGATTGTCTTTTGTGCAGGGCAGCCATTCCTTAAGCTCATTCCCGTTGGGATTACCGGATTTCATGAAATTAGTCCAGTAGGACATCATTTGTTCGCTGAGCAAGTAGTCCCGCTCTTCCAACGGTCTCCAGCATCTGCTCAAGGTTCCGAACATATACCATAATTCTGCTGAATGGAATGCACCCTTATCATCCCCCGGCAGCTGCCTGGTAAAATAGTAGACATAGGAGGGCACATTGCCTGTCTCCTCCTGCTTTAAACTCCAGTTAATGCAGCCTTCATAAAGCTTACCTTTTTCGCCATTTTCACAGCCGATGTCATTCATAGTTAAACCGATCATATAGGGTATTTTCGGAGTATGACCCAGATCTATCACTTCCGTATACCCTTCAACCAGTACCTTCCCGTCGATATTTGGTGCGAAAGGAAGCTCCGGAAGCCCGCCTTTCCTGATATATTCCATAAATAGCTCCCCTGCTTTTTCGTTCAGCAGCTTTGCTGGTAAAGCTCTTAGTTCTTCCAGCGACGTGGCACCTGTCAGCTGTGTGAATTCCTCTCCAATTTTCTCAGCTTCCCGTAAACTCCTATCCTTCATGATACCACTTTGGTATCCGCCCCCACTTTGAAGGATTGCCTTGCTGATTTTCCCTTTGGTTAACGGTGATGATACCAGGGTTTGCACACTCATGCATCCGGCAGATTGTCCGAATATGGTAATGTTCCTAGGATCTCCGCCAAAGGCTTCGATATTTTCATAGACCCAATCCAGTGCTGCAATTTGATCAAGGATACCGTAGTTTCCGGAGCTGCCATCCTGGGTTTCTGCTGACAGCCAGGGATGGGACAAGAATCCAAGAGGTCCTAATCGGTAATTGATTGTAACGAGAATAACACCCTTTTTACAATAAGCTTCTCCGTCAAATTCCATTTCATGACCATAGCCGCCGCTAAAGGCTCCTCCGTGAATCCAAAAGGCTACCGGTACTTTTTCTGTAAGGTTCTTTGGCACCCAGATATTCAGGAAGAGACTTTCTTCGCTTAAGGGTGTGATATAGTCGGGGTTCCAATAAAACTCTTTATGATAAAAGCTTCCTTCTTCCGCTCTGTTTTGCTCAAAGGTAGTTCCAAATTGTTCTGCCCGGTAAACCCCTTCCCAGGGCTCCAGCTTCTGAGGAGCCTTCCACCTCAGCTCACCCACCGGCGGCTTTGCATAGGGAATTCCTTTATATACGGTATACTCTTCCATGTTGACTCCGGAAATATCCCCATATTTCGTATGAATCATCTGCTTTGACATACCTGCACCTCCATCAATTTCTTTTGAAAAGAGCACAAACTGAAAGCTGTGCTCTTTATTTTAGTTATCCATTTGTTTTTTAAAACCCTGAATCTGTACCGCTAACCATCTTTCTAAATATTAGTATAACGATTTATCCCAACCTTTTTCAATCGTTATATTTCCACAAAATTGTATCCCTGTTTTTGTTCTATCTGTATGCTATCTTTTTTGCAATATATCGTCTTTTTAGTCTTCTAACAGTTCCTTGACATAATCTGCTGCTTCCCCAAAGCTTTTCTGTCTTCTGAAATTCATATACGGAATTTCTATCTCAAACTCGTCCTCCAGATAAGTTGTGATCTGGGAAAAGTGCACTGACTTCGCTTTGCACTCTTCAAAGGTAGTTGCCTCTGTGATCCCAGTCTCCTCCATACCAAATAAGGGTGCTGCACGGTGAATGATTTTTTGCAGTATTTCTTCTCTCATGATTTGCCTCCAATCCAATTTTCCTAAAGTTTTTCAACTTGGTCTTTCATTCTAATACTTTCATTCTGATGCTTTTTGATTCTGATGCTTCATTCTAATACTTTCCTTCTAATGCTTTTTAAATCTACCGCATTTTATAAGCCGATCCGGGAGCTTTGGGATTTTTCCGAGAGCTTTCTTAATTGCTTCACTTTCACATACTTCGATACATTTCCCGCATTTAGTACAGTCAAGCTGCTCTATCCTATGGATGTATCCTGATTTTCCTTCAATACAGTCTTCCGGACAGACCTCCAGGCACTCCTCGCAGCCGGTACATAAATCGGGATCAATGTAAATAGGTACAAAGGAGGCACAGACACCGGAACGGCATTTTTTCTTTTTCAAATGCTCCTCATACTCCTCATAGTAATGTGAAATGCAGCTCAGAGCAAAGTCAGCCCCAGTACGCCCGATCGAGCATAACGTACTAAAGGACATAGCTTCTCCAATTTCTTCAATTAACCCGGGGAATTCACTCTTTCCCTTCCCCTTGGTAATCTCCTTCATCATGAAGTGAAGCTGCAGCAAGCCCTCCCGGCAGAAGGTACATTTTCCACAGGAACTACTGCGCGACTGCGCAAGTCTTTTCTCCGCCTCGTCAATCAAACAGGCCGATGGATCCAGTACCGTAATCACGCCATTTCCAAAGCTCATGGTATCCTCCACCGTACTATCCAAAACCGTCACATCATACAGCCGGGAGCCTATCTCCAACGCTCTGATCTCACCCTTTGATACCGGGATAAGCTCGGAAAGTCTTGTACCATAGGGTACTCTGCGCAGTTCAGCAGTCTGTCCTCCGGTTTCTATGGCAAGATATATGCCTGGCTGGTAGTCATCAGAAAATGTTTCAGCTAAAAAATACATGGTCTCAATGTGATGAACCACATGGTTCTTAAGTAGTCTGCAGTCCACAAAATCTTCGGCTATTACATCAATTCCCATGCCTTCCCATTGATGCTCTAGTTTCTCCTTTAATTCCTGCTCCTGAACCGGTATGTATAGTTCAGCTTCTCCGGCACCTACTAGGTAGGCTGCAATCTGCGTTCCAAGCAGCACCTTGTCCGGCTCCTCTTTCAGTAATTGCACCAATACCTTCTTCGTATCATTATTATTTAACGCCACCACTAACTTAACCGGAGACTGTGCCGAATCTTGTGTGCAGCCAAAGGAATTCCAGCTGTCAGCCAGGCTCTTATGATATACGCCGTATTCCCTAAGTCCCAAAGATGCAATCCGCTTCCTGGCTTCTTCTCTGCCGATTTGTTTTACTCTATATATCGCACTTATGATTCCATCCCTCCCATCCTGTTTGTGCTGTCATTTCCAGTATAATCACTCCAGATTCTTGGTTCCTCTAATTGCAGTCTCAAATCACATTGGAGGCACCGATTTGCTTCGTCACAGATTTGCTCTGCACAAATCCCCAGATTAACCAGCTTAAAATTACCCGCTCGATCCAAAGCAGGCAGCACCTCTGCTTCTATCCGGTGCAAAGCAGCGAAGCCTTCCACCTGTCCAATAAAAGGATTAGCCTTGTCCTCCGGTGCCAGCTTCTCGCTTATATCACCATCACCGCCAAGATAGCGGTCTATTTCACTAGCGGCTTCTCTGCCGGAGGCAACCGCCTTCACGACAGACTGGGTTCCATAAATGGCATCTCCGGCGGCAAAGATTCCGGCGGCCTGGGTAAGCTTTGAATCACTCCCGGTAGCAATCAGATTTCCTCTGCTTAGCGTAAGTCCCGCTGCTTCTGTAATATCAGGTCTTTGACCCACGGCAAAGATTACCGTATCCGCTGCAATATGGTGCTCAGAGCCTTCCTTCTTCACAATGACCGGTCTTCTGTTTTCATCAAAGGTAAAGGACTCCACTTCACAGAAATCAACTCCGGCTACCTGCACCTCGCCGCAGATTCGCTCAAAGGTACGCGCCGGATATATCTGTATACCCTCTTCTATCGCCTGCACGATCTCTTCCTCCTCCGCCGTCATCTGATCACGAGCCTCCAGGCATGCCAGATGGACTTCCTCAGCTCCCAGCCGTTTTGCTGTCCGCGCACAGTCAAAGGCTACATTACCGCCTCCAAGTACAATTACCTTCCTGCCCAGGCCTGTAGCTACTTCCAGACTGGAACTGCGTAAAAAGTCTACATTTAGCAGTACTCCTTCTAATTGATTTCCTTCCATCGGAAGCCGAACTCCCTGATGAGTGCCGATTGCCATTAGAACAGCGTCAAATTCCTCAAGTAATGTCAGGGGCTGTTCCACTCTTGTTCCATGCTCTACCCGAATTCCGGTCTCTGTTATCACCGCTGCCTCTTCCTCTATGATGGTTCTAGGCAAGCGGTAGGCTGGAATTCCATAACGCATCATACCGCCAAGCTCCGGCAATGCCTCCTTGAGGGTTACCGAATGCCCCTGCTTCCTGAGATAATACGCTGCGGTCATGCCCGTCGGTCCGCCCCCTACAACACATACTTTTTTGCCTGTGTCCGGTAATTGCTTCTCTTTCCCCTTCCAGTAGAAACCGGTATCCTGTTCCGCAGCATGACGCTTTAAGTTCCGGATCGCTATGGGTTCATTCAGTGCATTTCTCTTACATTGCAGTTCGCAGACGTGACTGCAGATATAGCCCAGTGCCTTTGGAAATGGAAGCTTTTCACGAATGACAGCCGCCGCCTCCTCGAATTTTCCTTCCTTCGCATATCGAACATAGGCTGGAATATTCGTATGAGCCGGACAGGCATAGCGGCAGGGAACATAAGCGTCCTCCTTCTTTTGTCCACCTGCAATTAAGGATATTTTGTCGCGGATAGAGCCTGTGGGACATACCTGAGTACAAGCACTACAGAAGCGGCAATTCGAATCGGCCAGCAGCTTATTGTGCAGCGTTCCTACATAGAATTCCAACTCCTTTTTCTGATAACTCAGTACCTTTACACCCCGTAAATCATTGCAGGCACGCACACAACGTCCGCATAGCACGCAGCGGTTCATGTCATGGTCAATGAGCGGATTACCCTCCTCCACCTTGATTCCCTTGGAACGATGCTTCACTCTTGCCGTATTCGCCCCGATATATTGAATCAGAGACTGCAGCTCACAGCAGCCATACTTCGGACAGGTAGAACACTCCTCCGGGTGACCAGCGAGGATTAGTTCCAGAGCCAGATTACGAAGCTTACGCAGACGGTCGCTGTTGGTGTTAATCTTTAAGCCTTCCCTTGCCTGTAAGGTACAGGCAGCAACCACCTCTGCTTCGCCCTCCGCTTCCACGATACACATACGGCAGGAGCCCAGCTCTTTTAGACTGGGGTGATGGCACAGGTGCGGGATGTAGATTCCCGCCTCCAGTGCACAATTAAGTATATTTTTATTCTCCGGTACTTCCAGAGAAATCCCATCTATGATTATATTTACCATTACCTACTTCCTTTCGTAAAGCCATACACCTGCTTTTTGCTCGCCATTTTCAAATAAGAGCGTTTTAATCCAAGCTCTACCGATAGATAAACTCTCCATCCTGATACTTTGGCGGAATTACCGGAATCTGCAGGAAGGAATCATATGTTCCGCCGGTATGTATGATGTGCTTTCCTTGATTATCCGCTTCCCACTGCAAGGGTTCGAACCACCCCTCACGAATATAGCGTCCGGAGACCTGAACCCGAAGCTGCTGTCCTTTATGCCAGATACGGCTGGTCGGCCAAATCTCGATATCCACAGGAACAATCTCCCCCGGCGCCAGCTTCTCGCTGCAGGTATGAGCTTGAATCGGCTGGAAATCGGTTGAAAGCTTCTCATCCAGTTTACGGCGGGATACTCTCATCTTTCCCCAGGCTCCCGGATGAGCCTCTCCAAAGATTGTAATCGGCAGCCACTCGCCCTCGGTACTTAATTTCTGAATATTAATAAATAAATCCATATCATCATGCCCCTGTGCTTCCACCCACAGGCGAAGTTTCATGAATCCGGTCAGCTCCGTCTCTTCTTCAAAGCGGTAATCAAAGCATACCTCCTCGGTTGCTCCCTCATAAGCCGTCTTACTCTCTGTTTCAACCGGTATCCTTTTCATAGACAGATCAGAGGCATCCAGATATAATTTCTCATATTTGGTTCTCTTGAGAGGGAAGCTATCCTCCGGGCGATCCGTCTGATAGTCGTAGTCATAGGCATCCTGAACCTCAATACGCACCTTTGGTGTCAGCTCCCAGCCGTTTCGCTCCAGCTTCAGGTAACGATCAAAGAATTTCTCCAGGTCAGTCAGATATTTGTTGCAGTATGCATCCGGCCATTCAAAATTACGGTGAGCACGGAGCCACTTTTTTGAGGATTTAATTTTGCGGAAACCGTTGATCGAGCCACGTAAATGAAAATGATTCCAGCAGGCTGTTACATACACTGGTATCTTGATTGCACTCCAAATGGGATCTTTATCCTTCCAGTAGGCACAGTCGGCGAAGGGGTATTTTTGAGCATTCAATACCATGTTATCCACATAGTTATAACCTACGGCGTCACGCAGCACCATGGATACAAAGGCATGTGCCGGAATACCTCCTTCATAAAGGGATTCCCGGTACATATCACTGGTTCCCTCCCAGGGTGCAATGCAGGCCAGATGAGGGGGGCACTGAGAAGCAATTCTCCATTGAGTCATCGCAACGCAGGAATTACCGGACAATGCGACTCTTCCGTTACACCAGGTCTGTTCTGCCGCCCACTCGATAAAATCATATCCATCCCTTCCATCCTGAGAGCCAAAGCAGATAAAATCCCCTTCGGAATGACCAATACCACGGGGGTCAGCATTGGCTACCGCGTAGCCCCTCCGGCACCAGTAGCCCGGGTCAGCACTCTCAAACTTGGACATATTCGATACGGTCTGAGGCGGCACACCCATGATCTGCCACTCACTCTGCCCCTCAAAGGGTCTTTTCCCATAGAAGCTCCAGGATACAATCAACGGTACCGGGCCGGCACCCACCGGCCGATAGATGTCCACATAGATTTTAACTCCGTCTCTCATGGTCACCGGCACATCCTGCATACATTCAATGCCTTCTTCCGCAATATAAGTTCTGGAATTCAGCGGTGCCAGATATTTATACAGCATTCTTGTGTCGGGCTCCATGGCCTCAATCTCTTCCTTTTCGGCCGGGCGAATCATTTCTGTAAATACTACCTCAACCATCTCCCCACACATCTCAACTTGCTTTACTTTTCGTTCTAATTCAGACATATCCCTTCTCCTTTTGTAATCATTTAGTCTAGGTAATTGCGAAACAATGCAGTTATTACAATTGTATACATAGCAAATACTATTTCTTAGCTACAACGCTTCCTTGGGGCTTAGCTTCCTCTTCGAAACCTTATCCCTCCAAGAGCTTTGTATTTAATGCAATAAAATGCTTCAGCTGAACCTCAGAGTCTATGGTATCATCAAAGTGATGCCCCTCATATTCACTGGCAATGTAACCTTGAAAGCCCAGGTCACGAATGGTTGGAATTAATTCTTCAAAAGGGATACAAGGGTCATGATCATCATTATCAAGGTAATAGAATTTCCCATGGATATAGAAACAGCAATCGATCGTATCCTCAATCTGGCTGATTCTTGCCGGTGCAGAGAACTTACCGAACATCTCCTGTGCCGTATGTATCTCGATATGGTTAAAGTCTCCCTGCTGGATTGCAGCTAATTTTACGCTGATCTCCTCCTGCCTTTGATGAAGGGCAATGATTTCTTCCAGTTTCTCTGGTCTGCAGCCAAATTCAAGTGCCTGATTCAAATAAAGCTGATGGGGCATGGTTTGATAGATACTAAAGTCAATGACATAGCCCAAATACCCCTTTCCTTCTCCCTTCATAATCGCAAAAAATTCCTTCCATACCTCAACCTCAGGATGATGAGGATGATGCATCTCAATCGTCAGCTTCATATCCAGCTGTTTGCAATATGGTATCATTTTTCGAAAAATTGCCGGTGAGATCGCATGCTGGGTACGTACCATTTGAAAACCGGCCTTCTTTGCATAGATCATATCATTGACGGTATATTGAATGATTTCCTCCTCCGTCAAGTCCCGGTCAGACCGGATTCCCATGTCAATATAAGCACTCCAGCATACCGGCTCCAGCTCATATTTCTTTAATAAGCCCTTCAGTTCCTCAATCCATCCCTCTGATAAATAAGGGTATTCCGGTGCCATTTGTGCCGGAATGATCTCCACTCCCTTATATCCCATATCCCTCGCTTTTTTTAATACCCCTTCCAAATCCAGCTTCTCATGGATATACTCCGTCGAAAAGCTATATAGGGTGATGCCAAATTTTATATCACTCATTGTTTTCTCCCTCGTCTTTCTTAACTACTTGACTTCATGACACTTTTACATGTGGAAGTTTGGCCGGTATGAAAATCCTATTCCAGGAATCTTCTACATAAGCCTTTTAATAATCGCTTACTGAGCAATTAAGGTCTTTGTAACATCACTGTCCAGCACCAGATATTCTCCAAAGTAACCGGTATATGGGATGCGGTGTTTCATAAAGGCCTTCACCTTATGTTCTCCCTTGCCAATCCCTCCTGCCTTTCGAATCTGAATGACCGCCTTGTCACGTATAAACCAGTATTCCTTAAAGCAATCCTTCAACTCATCCAAGAGGAATTGTTTGTTGTTTAAGCAGAAATACACATCCTCCTTCGGTATCTCTTCTCCATCCAAACGAAAGCTTAACTCTTCGATGCAGCTCAAAAAGGTTCCCCTGTAGGCGGGGTATTTCACTTTGAATTCGTACCCTATTACCACCTCTGCTGCCATTGTATTTTTAATTGCATCGTTACAGATAAATATTTTGTTATATGCTTGAAAATCCATATTCCAACCTTTCCTGCCGTTTCTAACAGCATATACATTGAATCTTTTACAAACACGAATAGCCGAATTGAATAACAATTCGGCTAGTTCTTTCATGTTATTCATGATTCTTCATTATCATAATAACACTATACCTATTTCACTTTTTTGATTCACCCTCAGATTAGTCCAGTCGCAGCTAAAACAAATCATATTATTTAATTTCAGCTCACATTTTGAAGGGCAAAATGAATAATATTAAGATTTTATCATTAATATGAACCTTTTTTGTTCTAGAAGGATCTCATTGACTATTTTTCTCACTTTACAAATCATGAAAAGATGCTTTGAGCTACTGGTTTAAACTGATCTCCGATTAATCTACTTAGCATTTCATGGTGTCTTCTAACCTGTTCTATCTCATCAATCAGCTTATCCTCGCCTGCATCCTGGCAATATCTCTGCCCCTCAAATTCTGAATTGATATAGCCGTTAAAGCCACACTCCTTCAAGTATTTGATTGGTGTCGCATAATCGATTGCCTTATCTTCATACTGCCCCGGCTTTCCAAGTACTTCCGTCATATGATAGAACTTTCCATGAATACTTACGATATAAGGAATAATATCTTTGATATCCTCCGGTTTTGCGCAGGATTCTTTGATGAGAAGCGTTCCCAGTGTCATAGCGTGCAAGCCATGCCCCGGATACTTCTCATCCAACAGCTTGATGACTTGATCCGTGTTCTTATCCTCATCCTGTTCCAGAATAAAATCCACCATCTGGGGATTGTAATGACGTTTAAAATAATCAATTGCCAGATCCGTTGGCGAATGCTGAAAGATTCCAAAGTCGGGAACCAATCCAACATGCTTTGTGCCGGTTTTCTCAATGAGTTCAATCATCTGATCCACCATTCTTGGATCCAAAACCGGATCTTTTATGCTATGCTTTTGTCCCGGCTTAATCGGCAGCGGAAAATGAATCTCCTTGCCTATTCTTACATTGTACTTTTCCGCTGTTGGGATTGCCAGCTCAATTACTTCTGTCGGTACCAGGCAAAGACATCTCACATTCTCAAAGCCCATTCTGGCAGCAATTTTGATATCGTTCTTCAAGCGCTCCGCAGCTTCTGCATGTGTCATAACATGATTACGAAACTGATGAACATCCAGATAGATATCCATTGTTACAGCCTTCATTCCATATCTGGCCATCTCATTATTCCAATCAAAATAAAATTGCTCCGAGGGAAACGGATAGTCTCTGATGATTGCTTCATCAATAATCTCAATCCCATCGGCATGTAACTTGTCATGAACCTCACGAATCATATCCTTCCAGTTCATTCTTCCAAAAAATTGTGTTTGCTGATAACTATATAGCGATACTCCTCTTTTTATTCCCATAGTTAAACCCTTGCCTTTCACATGACTTGTCATAAGCACCGGTTGAAAAGGATCGATATTCAACGGAACCTTCCTGATACTCTTACTGCTTTAAGAGGGCAGAAGAAGAACTTCTCTCTTCCTGACGAAGTTAAAGAAGTCCGCCTGCCTGCTTGACCCTTCCTACTTAACCCTGAAGCACAAGCTCAAAGGTACAGATTGTACCTGTCTTACCTGCACCAGAGCCTTTTCCCGGTACAGGTGGATTCTTTACCCATTCTTCATCCCAAGGCATGTAGCCGTACTGTGCCAACACCGACTGTTGTAGTCCAATCACATGAATCCCAGAGGAAAGACCGCCCTCTTTCTCAACATATACATAGCCTTCATCATCATAATTCCAATGCTCCCAAACACAGGTCTTGATCTCCGCAAAGGATCTTGGGCCTTTCCCGTTGATTTCAAAGCTTTGTTTATTAACCGGATACTCCACACCGTCACAGGTAATATAATAGCCATTGTGAAGGGATAAAAAGCATCCTCTGTAATCAGCTATTCGGACAGCAAATTTAAAACCTGTAAGCCTGCCAGCTTCTGTTACATTCTCAAGACTATCTTTCCGAATTAGATATTGATCAAACATGATGGTTCCACCTCTTTCTATCGTAGAATAATTTCACATTTTATTTTTCTTTCCGAAATTCTCTGTCTTACCTCTAAGGGACTATGGCTCCATTCAGAAAACCCCAGCACCCCACCGCCATATGAATTTCTTGTTATAATTACATTCTAATCCGATACCTGTAAAACAGCATTCTAATAATTTGTGCATATGGTATCTCATTTCAGCCAATTCTTAAGGTTAGAATTTTTGCATAAAGAAAAAGAACAATTTTTCAAGGTGAAAAACTGTTCTTCTTTCCTCATATCATTACATTTCATACTAGCGGATATTCGACCTTTAGGTCACGAGATTCTGGATGTGAAATGCTCTGCATTTCATACTAATGGATATTCGACCTTTAAGCCGCAGGGGTCCAGATGTAATGCTATGCATTTCATACTAATGAATATTTGACCTTTAAGCCGCGGGGATCCAGATGTAAAACACTCTGCCTTTTACACTCTTCTATTTATTTACCGGATGAAGCACATCCCAATGCTCCGCCAACATACCCTCCTCGATCCGATAAATGTCTACAACTCTTGCCTTCGTAGTCCCCTCCGGGTCAACATTCTTTAAATAAACGACTACCATATCCTCTTCTTCAATCATCATCTTAATCTCCAGGCGGAAGGTAGGATCAAGCTTAAACTTGGTTGCAAAGCCTTCTTTTAACCCCGCTCTTCCCTGCGCCACACCCGGATTATGCTGTATATAATCCTCTCTGACAAATTGATCCACAGCCTCAATCTTGTGTTGATTGAAAAACTGTTCATAGAAATTTCTTACCAGCATTTTATTTGACATATGCTCCATCACCCTTCCATATAAGCTATGGTAATTCCATGCCGCTCTGTTATCCTTATTTCATATTCGAATAGCCAACAAGGAAGAGGGAGAGGCAGCCTGGAACATCCTAGAACATCCTGCAACAGCGTAATTAGCTGTTATCACAATATAACTGTTAACAGCATAATTACCTACTATCGCAATATAACTGTTAACAGCATAATTAGCTACTATCGCAATATAACTATTATAGATGGCTTTTCTTTTACCGGCATATGAATTTTTATCTCTTTTTATATTGCTATTTCCCCATTTTCAAAGTATTTTCTTCTCATTACTATAACAGTTCAAATAGTCTTATCGACTTTTTGTCCTTACAGGATACATACTAAAATCAATCATTGCGCAGCATAATTGTTTTCGTCGCTATCTTTTCCTGGAACACCCGGTCATGCTCCACAAATATCATAGTTGGCTCATATCTTTGAATCAGCTCCTCAATCTGCACTCTTGATATAACATCAATAAAGTTTAAGGGTTCATCCCATAAAAACACATGCGCCGGCTCCGCCAGACTTTTCGCAATCAATACCTTCTTCTTTTGACCTCCACTAAAATCCTGCATATCCTTCTCAAATTGGCTGCGCCCAAAATCCAGCTGACGGAGTACGGTTTTAAATATCGCCTCCTCCAGCCCATACCGAACTGCAAAGTCAGAGAGATTCCCTGTCAGATACGAGGTGTCCTGAGAAATATAAGATATTTTCAACCCCGGTGCCACACGGATATCCCCGGTATAAGTCATCTCTTCCCCTAAAAGCAAGCGAAACAAGGATGTTTTCCCCGAACCATTCCTTCCACGAATGGCAATGCGGTCACCCTCCTGTAAAGTAAAGCTAATATCCGAAGCTACTTTACGCTCCTCATAGAATAAGCTTACTGCTTCTACATCGAGGAAACGCTTTTTTGGAAAGGGCAATAAATTCATCATTAGATCCTCTGCTTGCTCCACATTTTTTAGAAGTCCTTTTTTCTCTTCCATTGCATCCAGCTTTCTACTTTCAATGGATTTCGCTCTTTTCATCATCTTTGCAGCCTTATGCCCAACAAAGCCGCGGTCTGCCACATGACCTCCTATTTTCGAGGCTTCCGTCTGAGCCGACCAACTCATGGCACGCCTTGCGGCATCTCCAAGAATCGTAATCTCTTTCTTTAGCTGCTGGTTTTTCTCCAGCTCATAATTGTCTTGCCGCTCTTTATTCTGCGCCCAGGTGGTATAATTGCCACGAATAACCTCAATACTGGCTCGATTAATTGACAGTACATGATCTATGCAGGCATCCAGAAAGGCTCTGTCATGGGATACCAGAATGAAGCCCTGCTTGGTCTGAAGATAGTTCGCCAGAATCTCCCTGCCCTCCTGATCAAGATGGTTGGTTGGCTCATCAATCAAAAGAAAATGATTCTTTTT
>JAEWMZ010000479.1 GCA_023392995.1 Bacillota bacterium | reverse complement strand
CTTTAGGCGAAAGGCTCTTGTTGGTATAAATAATAGCAGCACTAGAGTTTTCCCTATTAGCGAAATAGATGCAATGTATTGGAGGAGAAGTTGAATGACAAAAAAGCACGAGAACAATAAGAAACGGAAGCGGGCCTGGACAAAGGCGGATAACATCAGCGGATATCTGTTCATAAGCGTGGCGATGATAATCTTTGCAGCCTTTACAGTATATCCTGTATTTTCTGCCATCCGAACCAGCTTTGTCGAATACAAGCCTTTTGGGTCTGAATTTGTAGGCTTTGACAATTATATCGAAACTTTCACAAATGCCTTATTCTATAAATCAGTGAAAAATACGATCATTTATACGCTTGTTGTTGTTCCGGCGTCCCTGGTCATTGCCTTCAGTATAGCCGTTATGGTCATGGCCTTTAAAAAAAGAACACAATCGATATTTAAAGCAATTTACTATCTGCCGGGCATTGCTTCCGGCGTAGCACTTTCTGTTGTCTGGCTGTGGTTATATGATTCTTCTCCCTCCGGTTTGTTTAATCAGATACTGTCTTTCTTTGGATTACCGACTCAAAACTGGTTGAATTCCAGTAAGACCTCAATGTTATCGCTAATTATTATGGCGCTAGCCTCCAGTCAGGGCAGTAGTATCATTATTTATGTTGCAGCGCTCCTGGGGATTGATAACGGTACGTTTGAAGCAGCGGATCTGGACGGAGCCAGCTTTATGCAGAAGATTCGCTACATTGTGGTGCCTCTTGTTAAGCCATCCACGTTATTTCTGTTTGTAACCGGTATCATCGGTTCCTTCCAGGTATTTATGAATGCCTATATGATGACGGGCGGAGGGCCGGATAATAATACTACAATGATTGGTCTATTAATCTTTAATAATGCCTTTGTATATTCCAAGTACGGTCTTGCATGCGCTCAAGCCATTGTGCTGGCGATAATTATCTCTGCAATATCCTTTGTACAGTTTAAACTTATGGGCGTTGATGTGGAATATTAGGGAGGGCAAGCATGTCAGAAATCAGTTTGTATTCAAAACATTTTAATAATAAAAAAATGCTCTATTTACGCAATTGCATCTTAACAATCCTGCTGGTTCTGGGGGCGGTGATCGCACTGTTTCCGATTGTATATATGGTTATGTCTTCCTTCGGACCGGCAACAGATTCAGCCTCGGCGTCCAGAACAATTATTCCCAGGGTTTGGACATTGGATTCTTATAAGGCGTTCTTTCAATTTAATCAGTATTCCCTGCGCTGGATTTGGAACAGTATATTAGTTGCAGGACTGGTAGTATTAGGAAACGTAGTTTTTGCCTCAATGGCTGGATATGCATTTTCAAAAATAGCCTTTAAGGGACGGAATTTTTTATTCTTTGCCATTTTAGTTGCAATGATGATACCTTATCAGGTAACACAGGTTCCCTTATACATATTAATTGTGAATAAATTTCATTTATCGAATACCTATGCATCCCTGATCCTTCCGGGTCTGGTTACTTCTTATAATATTTTCTTATCGAAGCAGTTCTTTGGAGGCTTGCCGACTTCATTAATTGAAAGTGCAAAAATCGAGGGATGCAATCAAATAAATATCTTTGCCCGCATTGTTGTTCCGCTTTCGAAAACAGTGCTGGCAGTAATGGCGATCAATACCTTTATGAGTACCTGGAATACATTCTTTTGGCCCTTCTTAGTTACCAGCAAGGACAGTATGTATACGATACAGGTGGGTCTTAAGTCATTCAAATTCGCGAACTCAACATTATTCGGACCTATGATGGCAGGTGCTACAATCTCTGCACTGCCCATGTTTGTCCTATTCTTTTCGCTGCAGAAATATTTCCTTGAAGGAGTAACAATCGGGGCTGTCAAGGGTTAAACATAGCAGTATATTCCAAAGGAGGGATTTTGTGCTGGACATAGATAAAATAATAACCGAACAAAGAAACGACAGGACGGCTCACATAGACGAACTGTCCACGTTTGACATGGTGCGGTTAATTAATGACGAAGACAAAAAAGTAGCATTTGCGGTGGAAGAGGAATTGGTGTCCATAGCAGCTGCGATTGATTTAATAACTCAGAAAATGAAGGAAGAAGGGCGTTTGATTTATTGCGGCTGCGGAACTTCGGGAAGACTGGGGATTTTGGATGCGGTGGAGTGTCCGCCGACTTATTCCACGGAGCCCGAGCTGGTACAAGGATTAATTGCAGGAGGCTATGCTGCGGTGTTCAAGGCGGTGGAGGGTGCCGAGGATGATTATCAACAGGGAGAAGAGGATCTGAAGGGGATAGCCTTCACCAGTAAGGATATTCTGGTAGGAATAGCTGCTTCCGGGAGAACACCCTATGTTATCGGTGCAATGGAGTATGCAAAATCCATCCATGCAGCAGTAATCTCTGTCACCTGCTGTCCCGGCTCCCAGATGGGGCAGCTTGCAGATATTGATATTGCACCAACGCCGGGGCCGGAGGTAGTTACGGGCTCAACTCGAATGAAGAGTGGAACAGCACAGAAGATGATATTAAATATGCTTTCCACCGGGGCTATGATTAAGCTGGGGAAGGTGTATGGTAACCTGATGGTGGATGTGAAGCCCAGTAATGCCAAGCTGATACAACGCTGTATCTCTATTGTCTGCTCTTCCGTGAATGTCTCAGAAAAAAAAGCCAGAGAGACCTTGGAGAAATGTGATTATAATCCCAAAACAGCAATCGTTATGCTGGTATGCAGGCTGGATTCAGACGCTGCGAGAAAGCTTTTAATGCAAGCGGAAGGAAAGATTGCCAGAGCGGTGCAACTGCAAAAGCGTGCGTAAAAAAAAGAGGGGCTGAAATTGAATTATATAGTAGGAATCGATGGCGGTGGAACAAAAACAACGTTAGAAATTCGAAGTCTTCAGAATGAATTGGTAAAACGAAAGGACTTCGGAGCATTTAATATAAATAGCACAGGAGAAGCGGTATTTGAAAAGCTTCTATCAGAGTTGTGCAAAGAACTTGATCCGATCAAGGATTGCAGATGTCTGTGTATCGGGGCTGCGGGTATCAGTAATCCCAAGGTACATCAGATGATAGCCGAGGCATTGCATAAGTACGGCTTTGAAGGAAGCTTACTATTAAAGGGAGATCATGAAATAGCATTGCAGGGAGCCTTTGGGAAAGCAGAGGGAATCATATTAATCGCTGGTACCGGCTCTATCTGCTATGGTAGAAGCAGAGACGGCAGTATCATCAGAGCCGGAGGCTGGGGACACATCATTGATGATGGTGGAAGTGCTTATGCAATCGCCCGGGATGCCTTTTCCGCAGTAGTGCAGAGCTGCGACGGAAGAAGAGGAGGTACGCTGCTGAAAGAATACCTTTTTCAGCAGCTTCGTATCCAGAAGGTGGAAGAGCTTGTACCCTTCCTGCATCATCCGCAGACAGATAAGGGAGCGATTGCTGCCTTTGCACCTATCGTAGAGAAAGCTGCGGCCGAAGGTGATGCGGCGGCACAAGAGATTGTGAGTCGTAATGCTGGCCTATTACTTGAATTACTAAAGGCAGTAGCCAAAAAACTGAATCAGCCGCTGTCCAAGGTAGCTCTGTTGGGCGGAATGCTTTCTCATCCAACAATGTTAAGACAAAGAGTAATCGATGGAATGAATAGCAACGGATCGGGGCTTGAATATACAGAGCCTCTTGGAGATGCGGTTGACGGAGCCGTTGCAATGGCGCTCGAAACAGCGGGTGAACAGAGATAGACGAAAAGTCATAGCTGGGGAAGAAAGGAATGATCAAAGAATGAAGGGACAGTCAGAAAGAGAGGAGGGGACTATGGAAACTATAAAAGCAAAAAAGAATATTCGGAGAGTGGTAGGATTAATGTCAGGTACCTCGGTCGATGGTATCGACGCGGCCTTGGTGGAAATTGAGGGAGATCCCTATGACGGAGCGGTCCGCTTGATTGAATTTGAGAATAAGCCCTTTCCAGAGCCTGTAAAACAGGAAATATTCCGATTATTTGATAAAAATTATGCTACGATTGACCGAATAGGAGCAATGAATGTTCTCCTGGGAGATCTGTATGCAAAGGCTGCATTATCAGTAATAGACAAAGCCGGGTTGCAGGCAGCGGAGATTGATTATATCGGTTCCCATGGGCAAACCATATATCATCATCCTCAGAAAGAGAATCAGGAGGGCTTTTGCTTTGGGTATACAGTGCAAATTGGGGAAGGGGCAGTGATTGCAAATCGAACCCGGATACCTTGTATCAGTGATTTTCGCGTAGCTGATATGGCGGTGGGCGGTCAGGGTGCGCCGCTGGTACCATTTACAGAATATCTTCTCTACCGAGACAGCTGTCATACCAGGCTGCTGCAGAACCTTGGAGGAATCGGGAATATTACTGTAGTACCTGCCCAAGGTGCTCTGGAGGAAGTGTATGCCTTTGATACCGGCCCAGGTAATATGATTATGGATGGGTTAGTATCCAGATTTACAAATTATAGTTTGAGAATGGATGACTGCGGAGCCATTGCTGCAAAGGGGTGCACAGATGCCGGTTTACTGGCTTGGCTGTGCAGCAATGACTACTTTGAGCAGCAGCCTCCAAAATCAACGGGCAGGGAATTGTTTGGCGATGCCTTTGTTGATCGTTTATATATGAAGATAATAGAAGAGTGTATTTCTTTTGAAGATGCAATGGCTACAGTAACTGACTTTACCGCCTGGTGTATTGAAGATTCCTATAACAGATTTATCCTGCCGAAGCATTCCGCACGGGAGCTGATTCTTGGGGGCGGAGGAAGCTATAATACGACACTGGTGACTATGATACGAAGAAGAATGGAGCCCTTGGGGGTCAGGGTATTGTTGCAGGAAGATCTGGGCTTTAGCAGTGATGCCAAGGAGGCGGTAGCCTTTGCTATGCTGGCAGACTGTACTATGGCGGGCAGATGTAATAATATCCCCTATGTTACCGGAGCAGAAAGGCCTGTTATATTAGGAAAAATATCACTTTGTTAAAGAGCAGCATAGCTGGGACTGTCAATTGGTGCTCAGCGAGAAAAGATAACACTGTGTTAAAGCGCAACCAATAGCCGGAGAAAACAGCTGCTGCAGTAAATGGAGGATGTATGCTAGATATTTATAAGGAAAAGGATGCAAAAGAGGTTATCGGCTTGTGGAATGAAGCAGCAACGAAAATTGGCTACAAAGAGCTGAACGAGTTATCATTTTCACGAATTTTTTCCCTAAATCCTTATTTTAAGCCAAGTCAGGCTTTTGTTTTGCGAGAGGCAGGGGAGCTTATAGGCTTTGCCTGCGGCTGTATGGGAGAAGACCTTCCATTAGGTCAAACCAGTGGTTACATTACCTGCGTAATAATAAAAGAAACCTATGAAAATACAGAAAATTATCAATTGCTATTAGGTGCAGTGGAAGAGACTTTTTTGATAGCAGAAAAAACACAAGCAGAGATTTTATTCTTTAATCCCATGACGCTCCCCTGGTATATTAAAAATACCCCTCAGCATGAACATAACAATGCACCGGGAGTTTTCAAAGATAGCCGATTATACCGGGAGTTGTTGGGCTTCGGTTATGCGGAACGTGCCATAGAGAACGCCATGTATCTGGATCTCAAGGAATTTCAGATTCCAAAGGTGATCCAGGAAAAGGAGGATAAGCTGGAACTTACACATTATGAGGTTGCCCTGTATGAGGAAAGTCGTCACGGTAAGGTAGCCGAGATGTTGTCCCAACTGGGGAATCCTTTATGGGAGAAGGAAATACTGGAGGCAATCAGAGAGAAGCTTCCGGTAGTGATTGCGGCAAAGGAAGGCGAAGCTGTAGGGTTTGCCGGACCAATAAAAAGACAGGAGAGTGGAAGAGGTTATTTTACCGGAATTGGAGTGATTAAGGAGCAGGAAGGACACGGACTTGGAACCCTTTTATTCTATAAGCTTTGCGAGGAAGAGAAGAAAGCGGGAGCAAACTATATGTCCTTGTACACCGGTTCAGAGAATCCGGCGGGTAAGATTTACGAACAGGCGGGCTTTGTAACCATACAGCAGTTTGCAGTTATGAGAAAAAGGCTTGTGTAGTTGAAGGTGAAAGGTGAAATACATCCTTCCTTTCGATATGATTTGGTCTGACAGCCAAAGGGATTTTTGTGGGTAGAAAAGGTAAATTACATACAATTTTGTTCCTGCGGTTTAAAGAGGGCAGGATAAGAAGAGAGGCAGGGCAGGGTTATGGATGGAGATAAAATGACAGTTCTGGCAATTGGAGGACACATTGGAGATATGGAGCTGACCGCGGGGATGGCACTTGCAAAGCATGCCCTGGAAGGTGCTCATATTGTTACACTGGCATTAACTGCCGGTGAAAAGGGAGCACCAAAGGAAAGAGATATTGCTGATTACCGGAAGCAGAAGGTGGAAGAAGCAAAGGCTTTTGCCGGATTTTTAAATGGCGAGGCAAAGGTATTTGACTATCCCGACGGTGAGCTGCCAGATAATGATGAGGTTCGGCTTCAGGTATGTGATGTTATCCGGGAAGTACGGCCGGATATTGTGATCACTCATTACAAGAGTGCAATGCACAAGGATCATAATAATACGCACAAAATAGTACAGGATGCAAGGTACTATGCGGCACTGAGCGGTTTTGAGAGGGCAGACAAACCGCATTTTGCAAAGCATTTATATTATGCGGAGAACTGGGAGGATACCGTTGATTATAAGCCCTATTTATATGTGGATACGACCCAGGGATATGAATTGTGGAAAAAAGCGGTGGCAGCCCACTGGTTTGTTACGGGCAGCACATCCTTTCCCTATCTGGAATATTATGATCATCTAAGCCGTGTCCGTGGAATTGAATGCAGGAAGGGCAGAGCTGAGACCTTTATGATTCCAGAAGAGAATTACCGGGTGATAAAGGAAGGCCTTTTCTGAAACGCCGTTATTTGGAGGAAGAGTATGAAAAATAGAAATCTCAGAGAAAAAATTGGTCAAATGATAATGACAGGGTATCCCTCGGTGGAGCCTTCGCCGGAAATCATAAGTTTAATTGAAGATTATAAGGTGGCAAATATTATCTTGTTCTCCTACAATCTTCAAAGCATAGAGCAGATACGCCAAAGCTGTAGGGAGCTTCACCAAAGAATAGAGAGGAGTACAGGATATCCTGGATTTATTGCCGTTGATCAGGAAGGAGGGGTAGTAACCCGTCTTCCGAAGGAAGCTTGCAATGTGCCGGGAGCAATGTTAATTGGAGCCACCGGGAAAAAGGAATATGCATATCAGGCAGGAAGAATAACCGGAGAAGAATTAAAGGCGCTGGGAATCAATATGGATCTGGCACCAGTGCTGGATGTGAATTCGAATCCGGATAATCCGGTGATTGGTGTAAGGTCCTATTCCAGTGATCCCAATCTCGTTAAGGAGTATGGAGTACAGATGATGAAGGGGCTGCTTTCTGCCGGTACGATGGCTGTCATAAAGCATTTTCCCGGGCATGGAGATACTGCGGTGGACAGTCATCTTGGACTTCCCATCGTAGAAAAGACCCTGGAAGAGATGCTGGAGTGTGAATTGGTTCCCTTCCAAAGCGCAATTCATCAGGGAGCACCTTGTGTTATGACCTCCCATATTCTATTTCCAAAGCTGGAGCCGGAGAAAAAGCCGGCAACAATGTCGAAATCTATTCTTACCGGTTTATTACGGCAGAGACTGGGCTTTGAAGGTGTTATTATCACAGACTGCCTGGAGATGTCAGCCATAAAGAACTTTTATGGAACCGCTGAGGGAGCTGTAGAGGCAGTCAAGGCGGGAGCGCAGCTGCTTTGCATCTCACACACACCTGCGTTAGTAATTGAGACAATTCATAGGCTTGAAGCAGCGGTGGAAGCCGGAGAGATATCTATGAAGGTTATCGACCAGGCAGTTGAAAATATTCTGAGATTAAAAGAAAAATATAAGGTTGATTATTCTGAGGATACTGCCGACTGTATCGGGAGTGCGGAGCACAAGAAGAGAACCAATGAGATGATCCGGCAGGGAATAACAAAGGTAACAAAGAAGGAACTGCCTGACATTTCGACAGATACAGTTTTTATAGGAAGCTATGCCTATCGTTCTACGCTGGCTAACAGTGCCGCAGATTATGGACTGCATTTTGCAAAATATATGTCGAAGAAGCTTCAGTGCAGGTATCTGGATATTCCGGTTAATCCTGATACGAAGGAGATACAGGAAATATTATCTGAACTTAGGAATAGCAGTTATGTAATCTACGGATTATATAACGGCCATCTGAATCAGGGGCAGATTGCCCTTGCTCGTGAACTGCATAAGATAGATTGTGAGCTGTTGGCGGTTGCCCTGCGTAATCCCTATGACCTTAGTTTGTTAAGCGAGGATATTCATAAAATTGCCGCCTACGAATACAACATCCCTGTTTTTGAGGCTCTTCTGCAAATTATAAAGAAGGAAGCAGCTGCTGGAGGTAAAATTCCTGTGTTAGCAAAGCAGGAGAATGGAACGGCATAAGCTGACGAATAGAACTTGGAATAATGGAATAAGAAAGTGTTGGATATTCAATTAGCATGCAGATAATGGAAGGATAAATAATAAAGTTCGGGAAGAGAGGGCTGTGATGAGTAGAGTAAAGCCTGGAATCGAAAATTATGAAGCTTGGAGCATGTTTCTCAAGGAGAAGCGAGTGGGCTTAATCACGAATCCGACAGGGGTGGACAGCCGGCTGATCAGTACCATTGATCTATTGCAAAGGGAAGTTAGGCTGGTAAAGCTGTTTTCACCGGAGCATGGAGTTAGAGGAGATGTTCAGGCAGGAGAGAGTGTCGGGTATTACATAGATGAGAAAACTGCATTGCCGGTGTATTCCCTGTATGGGAAGAATAAAAAGCCTTCCAGAGAGCTGCTGGAAGGTCTTGATGTACTGGCAATTGATCTTCAGGATGTTGGCTCCAGGCTGTACACCTACTTGTATACCATGTCCTATTGCATGCAGGCCTGTGCTGATTATGGAGTGACTTTTCTCGTTTTTGACAGACCCAACCCCATCGGCGGAGAAGCGGTGGAAGGGAATCTGATTCGGGAGGGGTATACCTCCTTTGTAGGACTACATCCAATTCCATACCGTTATGGGTTAACGATTGGAGAAACAGCAAACCTATTTCAGCAGGAATTTCATATTCCTTGTGAGCTAAAGGTGATTCCGATGCTCGGCTGGAGCCGGCAGATGTATTATGAGGATACCGGCCTGATCTGGATCATGCCATCTCCCAACATGCCAACTGTGGATACTGCAGTGGTTTATAACGCTACCTGTATCCTGGAGGGAACCAATCTGTCTGAGGGAAGGGGAACAACAAGACCCTTTGAATTAATTGGAGCGCCCTGGCTGGATGCCGAGTGCCTGTCACAGCGTATGAATGCCTGGGGACTGGAGGGAATCCTGTTTAGATCGGTTTATTTTACACCGACCTTCTCCAAGCACGCGAATGTTCTATGCAAAGGAGTGCAGTTGCATGTGACAGATCGCGGCTTATTTAGCAGTGTAAAAACTGGACTATGTCTGCTGGAGGAGGTAAAAAGGCTGTCAGGAAAGCAGTTTGCCTATTTGGAACCTTATTCTCCTAAGGGTAAGCCGATGATTGATTATAATACTGGCAGCGATTATGTACGAAAGCATGATTTTTCTGCGGAAGTATTGTATCAAGAATGGCAGTTGGAAGCAGAAGAATTTAAACAGAGAAAAATGAAATATCATATTTACTAGTACTGCCTTGCGTAAATTTCGCTAATATCTGGCACGGATAAGTGAAATTTACGCAAGGTAGTACTTGCTATGGTTATAGTCATAGTAAAGCTATCTTTGAATCTAGTTCGGCAAAAGAATCTGCCAATGCAGCCCGGAGTTTTACGACAAACAGTTCTGCTATAGGAAGGATGATAATAATTCCTATAGCAGAACTGTTTGTTGTTAACTTCGGGCTTTTCTTAACCAGAATTAGAAGACCAGAATCGCTCCTTTAACATTCTAGATTGAGTGAGATTTGTCCGGCTAATTAGATTCTTTGACTTCAAATTCTTCCCTATATATAAAATAAAGTTAAGAAAATGAAAAATGGACACTGTTTTTGTCGTTTCTGCAAGAATTTTGCGAGAATTTTGCGAGAAATGCATTATATAATGGAAGAATGATGAAATAATGCAACTTTATTTTAGGCTGGTTTTATGTACTTTCATATTAATTTGGCAGCAAAACAAATTTTACATGAGGAGGAAATGATATGAGAACACAAAAGATACTTCGGCGTATCCTGGCGGTGCTTCTTTCCGCAGTGATGGTGCTGGGAAGTGCTCCAGTTTCGGCGATGGGAGAAGTCTCCGCCGGTATGGATCAAACTGCAGGGCTGGAGGAGGTTACGGAAGGAGCTGAGAATCCGGGTACGGAGGAAAGCGAATTTCTAACAGAGACAGAGCTGGATTCGTCTGATTTAAATTCGACGACGGGCTCAGCGATGAGGCTGGGGAGTCCCCTTTCGGACTATCAGATTAATGAGGATGCGTATAGCTGGTCAAGCGGTGAGCAAACTGTTAGCTTGAATGGAAGTGATACCTTAACCATTCTCAATGCACCTCCGGTGGATGCGAAGGTTAAGATTGAAGTTGCTTCCGTCTCGGGGTCTAGTATTACGATTAGCGGAGATGCATCGACAACCTATAACAATGTTTGGATTCAGGTAAAAAGGGATATAGATTTAACACTTGATAACCTGATGATTGTGGCACCGGATACCTTTGTGGATCTGATTGAGGGGAACATAATGACTTTAAAAAGCATTCCTGCCCTCTCCTGGAAGAGTACGGGAGGAGCTGCAACTCTGACAATATCCGGTCAATGCAGCCTCACCGGAAGCATGTTTAGCACTGGTCTGCAAGTCATTGGCAGTCAGAAGCTTACCATAACCGGCGATGGTGGCGAAGATGATTCTCTCATCGCACAGGGCGGCAGTTACACAATTCCTGAGGAAAATAAGAATCAGGTCGTGGGAGCTGGTATCAATATTCTTAACACGACAAGTGATATAGCTAAGCTTACGATTAAGAAGCTCACGATTAATGCAACGGGAGGTACGGATAATGGTACCTTTGGCACGGGAGGCAACGGTCTTTCTGTAATCAATGGAGATCTTGAAATTATTGATGCAACCGTAACTGCTGCCAGCGGCTCCGACTTAAACCCAACGGCTACTATGTCTGCTATTTTGGTGGGAGGCAATAACAGCGGCGGAGAGATTACGATTACAAATAGTGATGTGACAGCAATCGGTGCTGAAAATACCAGTTCAGACGGTGATGCCGGTATGAGCGCTTCTAAGAAAATTACGATTAACAGCGGTACGGTTGTTAGCCAGGCTGGTAATAGTACTTCGGCGAAGGGCGGAGCAGCAATTACTGCGGCAGATGTGCAGATCTTAGGCGGAACAGTGACAGCGACGGGTGGCAATAGTGTTAGCTCGGAAGGTGGAAAAGCGATTTATATTTGGCCGGGTACTCTCCAGACTTCAGGAGGAGTTCTCACAGCAATCGGCGGAAAAAGTGATAACAATAACGGAGGAGTAGCAATCTACACCGGCTCACTCCAATTGTCCGGAGGAACAATCTCGGCGAAGGGTGGTAATGGAAAAGGATACGGTGGTCATGGTTTTTTTGTTGCCAGCGGTACAGCCACAGTAGAAACCGGTTCCAACCTGACAGCAGTTGGCGGCAACGGAGAGACTGGAGGCGGCGTAGGCTTGAGGGCTTATGGCTATACTGGCGTAGGGAATACCG
>JAEWMZ010000469.1 GCA_023392995.1 Bacillota bacterium | reverse complement strand
TTTATGTTAATAGAAACTTTAGAAATGTCATAGTATTTTTCTGTGCATTTTCCCGGTCATCATGATATACTTAGCTTGTATTTCTAAGGAAGTGAGGGTTTTTCGTTGAAGCTTAAGGACAGGATATTATATGCATTTTTAATTATGATTGCAATGCCGGTTTTTTTGTTTTCCGTTGCAGCTAGTACGATCGTCGGCTTTCAGATGAATTCGATCCAGCAATCCTATGATGTGGAGGCGGATACCTTTCAGATTCTCACGAATCCCATTCAGATCTTAAACCGGTTAACCAGAGGAACTTATAATGAGATTAAGCTGGCGGCATTAAAAACACCGGAAAAGTTGGGAGATACCAATTATATCACAAGGCTGAATGAAGAGTTAAGGAGGAGATATTCCTTTATTGCGGTGCGTAAAAACGGAGAATTCATTTTTGTAGGCAATGAGCAGCAGCTGGCTTACGTAGAGGATGACCTTCAGGCCTTTGGAGTATACAGTACCGAGGTGGATGGAGGAACTTATATTGAAGGGAAAAATCCATTCCTTGTAAAGGCTCAGGATTTTTATTTTTCTGATGGCGGGGAAGGTACGATCTTTGTCATTACGGATTTAAATACCTTGGTACCACAGATTAAGGCTGTTGCAATGCAGTTTGTAATCTCCTTTTTCATTATTTTATTTATTACCGCCCTTATTCTGGCGTTTATTATATATCGCAGCATTCTGCGGCCCCTCAACATTCTTCGTTTTGCGATGAACCAAATCAAGGATGGTGACTTGGAGTTCTCGGTGAAAGCGGAGACAGAGGATGAGATTGGGCAGCTCTGCGAGGATTTTGAAGAGATGAGAATTCGTTTGAAGGAGCTGATTGACAGCAGACTCGCTTATGAAGAAGACATCAAAGGGCTGATAAGTAATATCTCCCATGATTTGAAGACTCCGCTGACGGCGATTAAGGGTTATGCTGAAGGCTTAATTGACGGAGTGGCAGTGACGCCGGACAAGCAGGAGAAGTATTTGAGGACAATTATGACGAAGGCGAATGATATGTCGATCCTGGTGGATGAGCTAGCCTTTTATTCGAAGATTGATAATAATACGATCCCTTACAGCTTTAAGGAGATTAATCTCCATGATTACTTTGAGGATTGTATTGAGGATCTTTCCTTGGATTTAGAAATAGTAAATGTGGAGATACTTTATGAAAATGACACAGACCCCGCCGTGGAGGTTGTGGCAGATGCAGAGCAGCTGAAACGGGTGATTAACAATATTGTGGGGAATGCGACAAAGTATGGAAGAACGGAGGAGGCTCAGATTCGGATTCGCCTCCACGACATCGGCACCTTTATTCAGGTTGAAATAGAGGACAATGGTATGGGGATACCAAAAGCAGATTTACCATATATCTTTGAACGGTTTTACCGGGCAGATGCTTCCCGTAATTCCCGTAAGGGCGGAAGCGGTCTGGGCTTAGCCATCTCCAAAAAGATTATTGAAGACCATGCAGGCAGAATATGGGCGGAGAGTGAACCCGGTGAAGGAACCACGATTTTCTTTACCTTAAAGAAAAGTGAGAAGAATATATCTGCTTAACAATATAAGGCTAAAGCCAGTACGTAAAAATTATTGGGAGGAGACTCCAGTTTAACATAAGGAGGTTTTGTTATGAGTAAAATATTAATTGTAGAAGATGAAATTGCGATTGCTGAATTAGAAAAGGATTATTTAGAACTCAGCGGCTTTGAGGTAGAAGTGGAGACCGCCGGTGATCTGGGCCTGCGAAAGGCATTAGCAGAGGAATATGATCTCGTTATTTTGGATCTCATGCTTCCTAATGTTGATGGCTTCGAGATCTGCAAGCGTGTCCGCGAGGTGAAGAATATTCCGGTAATTATGGTATCAGCAAAGCGGGATGATATTGATAAAATACGTGGCTTAGGGTTGGGTGCGGATGACTATATGACAAAGCCCTTTAGTCCCAGTGAGCTGGTTGCAAGAGTAAAGGCTCATTTGGCCAGATATGATAGATTGATTGGTTCCGGGGTAAAAGAGAACGAAGTCATCGAGATTCGCGGACTCAAGATAGATAAAACAGCCAGACGTGTTTTCTTAAACGGGGAAGAGAAGATATTTACCACAAAGGAGTTTGATCTTCTAACCTTCCTGGCGGAAAATCCCAATAGAGTGTATACAAAGGATGAGCTGTTTCGTGATATCTGGGACATGGAGTCTGTGGGGGACATTGCAACGGTGACGGTGCATATTAAGAAGATTAGAGAGAAGATCGAATACAATACCTCGAAGCCTCAGTATATTGAGACAATCTGGGGTGTTGGATACCGGTTTAAGGTATAAATGTCAACTTGAATAAAGAAGGGGATGTCGCAAAACAAAGCCCTGGGGATAGACCTTCCTCCCACGGAGGAGGGTTCTCTGATTTGATTTGATGCTGTAAGAGAACTATTTGTTACGATTACGACATGTAGATCATGCGGAGGTTTGCCAAAATAGTGCAATAGGCAAGTCTGATCTCCATAGCTACCGCTCGCGGCATCTCCTTATTTTTATAGGTAATTGCAAAACTTAGTAACTGTAGTAATTTTTCATACAATAGATGTAGATCTCTGAGCGTAACTTAGGCGGAATCAGTGTGAAGGGAAGGAATTCACACTTCTAGTATAAAAAATTAATCTACATTATGGATTCGCAATTGTCTATTCTTTTGCTTTGAAAGGGAATATCTAATGATAACCTTAGGTTGACAGAGTGGTTTAATGGTGTTAAACTTATACTAGATTTAACGTCATTAAACCAAAGGAGTGTTACAATGGTTGATTACAAACTAGGTGTGATGGAAATGAGATTCGCAGATTTGATCTGGGGGAATGAGCCAATTTCCTCGGGTGATTTGGTAAAGCTATGCGAGCAGGAATTAGGATGGAAAAAATCTACTACCTATACCATGCTGCGTCGGCTATGTCAGCGCAATATCTTTACGAACCAGGAAGGGTTGGTTACTTGCGTCTTATCAAAGCAGGAATTTCATGCTTTGCAGAGTGAAAAATTTATTGATGAAACCTTTGACGGTTCCTTGCCGCAGTTCCTCACGGCTTTTTCGTCCAGAAAAAAATTGTCAGATAAAGAAATAGACGAATTGGAACAATTAATACGCCGGAACAGGGGGTGAGGTCTATGTATTTTGTGCAAACGAGGCTTCTTGAGACTTTTCTGCAAGTCCTTAATATGAGCTTGACTGCAAGCGTCATCATTGCTTTCGTGCTGGCAGCACGGCTGCTATTGAAGAAGGCGCCGAAAATTTATTCTTATGTATTATGGAGTGTTGTATTATTTCGGCTTCTTTGTCCAGTCTCCTTTGAAAGTATGTTTAGCTTGCTGCCTGTTAATGCAAATCCAATATCCTTAAATACCTTGCATTCGGAAACACCGCAGATTAGCACAGGCATAGTTGCTGTCGACAATAGGATTAACCCTATTTTGCCGGCTCCAGAAGAAGGCAGGGATGAAGATAATCCGCTGCGTGTAGCAGCAAACTTAGGCGTAATCCTCTGGCTTATGGGCATCGCCGTGCTCTTTATACATAGCATGGTTTCGCTGCTGAGGCTTCGAAAGAAACTGATCGGTGCGGTAAAGCTGCGTGATAATATTTTCCTTGCCGACCACATTGCCTCGCCCTTTGTAATGGGCATGTTTCGTCCAAAGATTTACTTGCCTTCCACCTTGCAGGAACAGGAGCAGAGTTATATTATCCTGCATGAGCAAACCCATATCAGACGCTTCGACCCTGGAATGAAATTTGCGGCATTTATAGCGTTGTGTATCCACTGGTTTAATCCCCTTGTATGGATTGCTTTTTCTCTGGCTGTTAACGATATGGAAATGTCCTGTGATGAAAGCGTCATGAAACGGTTGGGAGCAAGCATCCGGGAGGAATATTTGGAATCACTTTTAAGTCTTGCTACAGGCAGAAAAATCGCCAGTACACCCTTGGCTTTTGGAGAAGGAGATACGAAAAGCAGGATTAAAAATATCCTTTGCTATAAAAAGCCAGCCTTTTGGGTCACGGTGGCGGCACTGACGGCGGTAGCTGTAACCTGTATCGCTTTTGCATTCAATCCCCAGCGAGCATCCATGGAATGGGCGAAAAACCTGCGCTTGGAGGAAGTTGAAAAAATTGAGCTGGTGGTAATGCCAAGCGATGAAAATGAGCAGTATCATTTGTTTGACCGTTCTGAATATTTGGAGGTGGTGGCACTGGTCAACCAAAGCCGGGGCAGGTATCTTCCGAATCCAGAACCTCTGGCAGGAGGTTCTATCATGTACTATATTACTACGACAGACGGCGTGCGCCATGAATTCGGCAATAATGGCAATAGTTATTTGACCATTGACAAAGACGCTTATAAAGCCGGTTATGAGTGGCTTTCCTCATGGGATCATCAAAAGGGGGATACCCCTTTGCCGGAAACCTTTCTTTTTGGTAATGAGAGATTATTAACCTTGGAAGAGCTTAAGGTCATTGCAAAAAAGGGGGAAGACATTTCCTGGGAGGATTTTGAACCCTACCATGGGAAGGACATTGGCTCTGGGCTATATATTATGTATTATCCGTTAGAGCAGCCTTATTCTGTTATAGTGGGCGGGGTACCGAATAAAAAACCCATGTACATTAATTTATCCTCGAATAAAACGAAACAGTATATTGACATCCGGCAGGAAAGTATAGATGAGTTTATAGAGACGAAACAGTATATCGGCATATCTCAGGAAAGTGAAGAGGAGCTTTTTCAAGATGCAGAAGTGGAACCTATTATTTTCTGGGTTAAGCCGGATGAAACTTTGCAAGCGATTGGAAAAGTGGCAGCACTGGAATGGTTGGATCGTTACAAAGATGAAAAAGCAGCTGATAACGAGCGTATCACAGACTATTCCCTTTACAGTGTGAAGGTGATTTCTTGCAAGCCCGAAGCAAATCAGACTTGGCAGGAGATGCCGTATCAATATGTTGTTTGTCTGGAATACAGTATAACAACCGCTACGCAAGAATACCGATCTCCGGTGAATGGTATTTCGGGAAAAGGTTTGTTTGAGGGATTATATATAGAACTAAGTTTAAAGGACTTGGGTAGAGGAAACTATGAAGTTGTTGGCGTAGGAACGAGCCAAGAGAAATAAGCAAATATTGTGTAATGGTTATTGGATAACAATAAGATATCCAGAGTAATGCTAACTGCCTTGATAAATGAAGCTAGCTCGTGATTGGGTGACAGCAATATGTCCGAAATGCTGCGCAACAAACAGGGCTGTGGCAATATGCTGCCTTAGAGATAGAACTTAACTCACACATAGATTGACGGGCACTAATCATATCAATGTTCGTCAATTAGTGCGTTATGACAGTCCTATCATAACAGCATATTACTTCAGCCCCGTGTTCTTTTTATGAACACAAAGAGCACAAAGAATAAAGCTTACTTTTAGATTAATGAAAATGATTTTAACTAGATATCATATGAAATATTAGCGGTTATAGAAAAAACATCTTCTTACAGATCGCGCTACCGCTCGCAGTCTTAAAAATCTTTTCTAACGTAGTTTCACAAGCTGACTTTGAAAGCTGATCCTCATAAAGATTAACCAAAAAATCGGCTTCCACAAGAATCTGATAATCAACTCCGTCAATATCAGAATAGGTGTGATGATGACCGACAAGATAACATACCCGGTCTATTACATCCGGGTCAAAGCTAAGCCCTTCAAGCATTTCCCGGGCAATCGCGGGTCCTTCCTTTTCCTGTAGCTTTCCGTTGCAATCGCCGTACTTCTCTTCACACAATTTGATTCCAATGTCGTGAACCAGTGCAGCGGTTTCAAGGGTGAATAGCGTAGGAGCATCCAGCTGCTCCAGGCTGCCAATTAGCTTTGCATAGCTGTGCACCTTTGTAAAATGCTGAATTCGTTTTGGGTCACCGGAGTAATATTGAATCATCTCCAGTTGTAGGTTCGTAATTGAACTCATTGTATCCTCTGCCTTTCCAAATAGGATTTCGGATTTGTTAGGTACTTTATTGCATATATCATATATGGAATCCGGTTCTTTGGCAAGCGATTTCTCTCTCAGAGAATACCATATTATTTCCAACTGAGTGATTGACATTGATTTAACATGATGCTAAGCTTGTGATAGCCGATTTGGAAGGAGTGTCTGACAAGAAGGCATAGGTTTTATATGACTGGCGATCGTCCTAATCTAGCGCTGATTGATAGTGTAATCAGGCGGAGGATAGTGATAGATTATCATATTCCCTGTGTCTATATGGCATAGGGATTTTTGAATTTATTAGAGTTGATGAAATACCATTATGGTATTTAGGAAAGGGATCTAGAGATGGAAACAAGAGTGGCTTTAATCGGAATTATTGTAGAAAATTTGGACGCGGCGGAGATGATTAATTCTTTGCTGCACGAGTATAACCAATATGTTATTGGAAGAATGGGGCTGCCTTACCGGGAAAAAGGGATTAGCATTATTAGTGTGGTGGTAAATGCAGAAGCGGATGTTATTAGTACCCTGGCAGGCAAACTGGGTATGGTTCGAGGGGTTAATGTGAAAACGATCTATTCCAAGAAGTAAGATCAAAACGGAGAGCCAGGAATGAACACAATTATATGAAGTCATCTATGAAAAAACACTATAATAGAAATCACAATATTTTGCTTTCTTTTCATTTAAATGAACCTAAGTGTTGTACATTTTTTTATCTTATGATATATTCAAAGGCAAACGAGGAATGAGTGGAAAGTCAGTGAAACCATTTACTGCATATAAATTCTTCGTACATTGGAGAAGGGGTAAAAACGATGATCAACGTTGCATTGGTGGAAGATGATGCAGGCTATGCAGAAACGTTAAAGAGCTATCTAAAGCAGTTCGAGCAGGAGCGGGGAGAAAAAATCCGGGTAACGGCCTTTTCTGACGGGGAAGACATCATTGAGAACTATAAAGCGGATTATGATATTATTCTGATGGATATAGAGATGATGTTCATGGACGGGATGACGGCAGCCGAGGAGATTCGTAAAGTGGATCATGAGGTGGTGATTATCTTTATTACGAATATGCCCCAGTATGCTATTAAGGGCTATACTGTGGATGCGCTGGATTATGTATTGAAGCCGATTTCCTATTTTGCTTTATCCCAGCGGCTTGATCGGGCGCTGACCAGAATGAAAAGGCGATCCAAGAAATACCTAACCATTTCCTATAAGGGTGGAGCTAAGAAGCTGGATATCTCTGAGATCTGCTATGTAGAGGTTCAAAACCACGATCTGATTTTTCATACCATGGAGGGAGAGTATACCACGAAAGGGTCCATGCGGGATATTGAAAATAGTTTGGACAAGGATAAATTCTTTCGCTGTAACAAGTGCTATCTAATTAATCTGGATTATGTGGAGAGCTTTCATAATTATGATGTTGTAGTGGGGAAGGATATTGTTCAGGTAAGCCGCGCCAGAAAGAAAGAATTTTTGGACATGCTGAACAATAATATGAATGGGGTGAGCAAATGAATTTTGCTGAATTAACAAATACCCCCGGTGAGTACTATTCAGTTGCTTACTGGCTTGCCTGTATGCTATTTATCTCGCAAGCGAAAAAGCGTATTCCTGTGTGGAAATGCTATATTGCTCAGTTCGTTTTTTTAATTGCGATTGTAAGCTTTATGGAACTTACAGCAGATGTTTCTGGGATTTTATTTATTCCCTGCATTTTGCTGGATGTACTGATGATCTTTGGCGTTATTTATATATGCTGCGATATATCGGTTCTAAAGGCAGGATATTATTGTGCCAGAGCCTTCATTCTAGGTGAGTTTGCAGCTTCCTTTACCTGGCAGATTTATTATTATTCTGTACTGCGCTTGCAGGTATCAACACATATTTTGGTGAATCTATTTTTTGTAGGCATAAGCTATGCGGTTATCTATCTCTTCATGTACTATCTGGAGAAACAGCACTACAAAGAGAATCAGAATCTGCAGGTGACCGGGCGAGAGCTGCTGTCCGTATGCATTATCAGCATCTTGGTGTTTATGATGAGTAATCTGAGTTATGTCTATGAGAATACACCCTTTAGCAGCAAGCTGGCTCCGGACATCTTTAACATCAGAACCTTAGTTGATCTGGGAGGGGTGGCGATACTTCTCGCATATAATGTGCAGCTGGGTGAGCTACAGATGAAATATGAGTTTAAAACGCTTCAGAATATGCTGAATATGCAATATGCCAACTATCAGATTGCACAGCAAAGCATCGACATGGTGAATCAGAAATATCATGATTTGAAGCATCAAATTGCTATATTAAAGTCAGAGGTGGAATCTCAGGAGAGCAAGGCTTATCTTGATCAGATGGAGAATGAGATTAAGATTTATGAAGCTCAGAATAAGACTGGGAATAAGATTTTGGACACCGTACTAACGGGGAAGCATATCTTTTGTCAAAGCAAAGGAATCAATTTAACTGTGGTAGCAGATGGGACAGCGCTGGATTTCCTGGAGCCCATGGATATCAGCACTTTGTTTGGTAATGCACTGGATAACGCGATTGAGAGCGTTCGAAAGCTTCCCCAGGAGGAGAAGCGATTAATTCATGTAGCGGTTGCAAGACAAAAGGACTTCCTTAGAATTCGGGTTGAGAATTATTATGAGGGTAATCTCGTCTTTGAGAACGGCCTTCCCGCAACGACGAAAGAGGATAAGGAATATCACGGCTATGGCTTGAAAAGCATTCGAAGCACGGTCAAAAAATATGGTGGCTCCATAACCATTGATACCAATGAGAATTGGTTTGAATTAAGAATATTAATTCCGTTACCACAGTAATGGGGATATGACTTACGTTAAGTCATATCCCCATTACTGCGTTCTATGGTAGCCTTTTTTTGGTATTTATGTATAAAAAAATATTCGGATTACGCTCAAATATATACCGTTCACGAGATAAAAAAAAGTACATGCTTTCTCCGTGGTATAATCTGACCAATGGAAAAAGGAAGAAGTAAGAAAAAGTATCGATAATGCATTGAATAAATGCAAATGGGATTGGTTAAGAGGAGATTAGATATGCTGAACATAAGCAGACTGACGGTGGAGAATTTGACTGTGAATTGCGTGACAGATCAAAAGCACCCCCGCTTTTCTTTTTGTCTGGAAAGTGACCGTCAAAATGTAACACTTCATAAAGCAGTAATATCGGTAGGTGACTGGAGGCATGAGACAACGGAGCAGATCGCGGTGCCTTATGAAGGAACGGAGCTTAAGCCCTTCACCCAGTATACGGCGAAAGTAGAAGTTACGGATGAGGCCGGTGAGGAAGCTCACGCCAGTGTCACCTTTGAAACAGGACGGCTGGATACTGACTGGGAGGCTAAGTGGATCACGGATGGTTCCTATCGTTTTACGGAACCGAAGATTTCGCCAAAGACTATGACCTTTCGAAAAGAGATTAGCTGCCGGAAGGAAATAAAAAGCGCCAGGGTATATACCACAGCACTGGGCATCTATTTGTTAATGCTAAATGGAGAAAAGGTGGGAAAGGATTACTTCGCGCCAGGCTTTACCTCCTATAAGCATCAGCTTCAGTATCAAACCTATGATGTGACAGAGCAATTAAGAAATAAAAATGAATTAATCGCGGTGGTAGGCGGAGGCTGGGCGGTTGGTTCCTTCACCTACAAGAGAAGAAACCGTGTTTATGCAAAACGTCAGGCGTTGCTTTGTGAGCTGCGAATTACATATACAGACGGTACGCAGGAAATCATCGGCTCAGATGAAAGCTGGCAGGTTACAGAGGATGGAAACTACAAAGATACCGAGTTTTACAATGGTGAGCTTTATGACGCCACAGTGGATTTAAAGAAGATCACCTGGAGAGCTGCGAGCCTTGAGAAGGTTAAGCTGCAGCCGGAGATTACAGCAGACTATGGTTCCCCCGTTCGCGCCAGGGAGGTATTCTCACCGGTTGCCACCTTTCGTGCCAAAAGTGGGAGTATGATCTATGATTTCGGACAGAACTTTGCAGGAGTCATCCGAGCCGAGCTGACAGGAAAAAGAGGACAGAAGCTTGTATTTCAGCACGCAGAAATACTGATGGATGGGGAGCTCTACACGGAACCCTTAAGAACGGCGAAGCAGGAGGCTGTCTATATCTGCGAGGATGGAAAGCAGACCTATTCTCCTCAGATGACTTATATGGGCTTTCGTTATGTGGGGGTTACGGGAATAGAGCCAGAGCACCTGGAACTGTCTGCCATCGCTTTATATTCTGACATTGAGGATAATGGAGAGTTCTCCTGCTCCAATGAGTTAATCAACCAGCTACAAAGCAACATACGCTGGGGAGCAAAATCGAATTTTGTGGATATTCCTACAGATTGTCCCCAGAGGGATGAGCGTATGGGATGGACGGGAGATATTGCCCTCTTTGCGCCTACAGCAGCCTACAATTTTGATACCAGCCGTTTCCTGGAAAAATGGCTGAAGGATGTAAAGGCAGAGCAGACCTTCGGAGGCGGAATTCCGGTAACTGTTCCGTTAGTAAGAGTTCCCTTCCAATGGGAGATAATGATCCCCATGGCGGTGGATCACTGGGGCGATGCTTGTATTCTCGTGCCCTGGGCTGAATATCTAATCCGGGGCGATATCGGTATTCTAAAGAGAATGTATCCGACGATGCAGCGTTACATCAAGGCCTGCAAATTCTGGGCCGGTTTATTCTCCGTAGGAAAGCACCGCAGGATCTGGCAGCTGCTTCATCATTATGGAGACTGGTGTGCACCAGGTGTCAACCTCTGGGGCTGGATGGGAAGAGGAAAGTGGACTGCGACGGCTTGTATGGCCTACTCCAGCTCCATTGTAGCAGAGATTGCCGGACTGCTGGGAAAAGCTGAGGATGCGGCTTATTATAAAGAATTAAGCCGCCAGACAGCAGAGGCTTACCGGGATATCCTTATGGACCTGGAGTGTCGTGTTAAGAAGGAATTTCAGACAGCCTATGTACTTCCCTTGCATTATAAGCTGCTTAAGGAAGAGGATAGAAAAAAGGCGGCAGCTCATCTGGTGCGTTTGATCAGAGAAAATAATTATCATATTGCCACCGGATTTCCGGGAACACCCTATGTCTTATTTGCACTTGCAGATAATGGCTATGAGGAGGATGCCTATAAGATGCTTCTGACGGATACCTGTCCTTCCTGGCTCTATGAAGTAAAGGTTGGAGGAACCACCCTCTGGGAGCGCTGGGATGCACTTCGGGAAGATGGAACCTGTAACACGGGAGAGGATGATGGCACCGGCGGTATGGTATCCTTTAACCACTATGCCACCGGAGCGGTAGGCGACTTCTTATACAGGAGAATTGCCGGAATTGAGGCTCTGGAGGGAGGGTACAAATCCTTTCGGATTGCGCCTGTCCTGGGCGGTGGTCTTACCTGGGCGAAGGGAAGTGTTAGAACTGCCTATGGCAAAATCTCCAGCGAATGGAAGTGTCGGGATGGAGAATTCATGATTGATGTTGAGGTTCCGGTGGGAACCACCTGCCGCCTAGTCTTACCAGAGGGGGATGAAAAGATCCTTGGCAGCGGTAAATATTCCTTCAGGCAGGAGTTAGTGTAAAATGCAAAGCATGTCACATCCGGCACCTGGCGACCTAAAGGTCGAATGTCCGTCAGTGTGAAATACAAAGCATTTCACATCCTGCATCTGGCCGACCTAAAGGTCGAATATCCGTCAGTGTGAAATGTAGAGCATTTCATATCCCGCTCCGTGCGTCCTATGGACGAATATCAGTTAGTGTAAAGTGCAGACTAGAAAGGAATTATATAAATGGAAACAAGCAAGTTTTTTGACAACAAGTTGGTACGGACTAAGATTACCTCAGCCAACGTAAAACCGAAGGAAATGCTGCTGGGCTATTTTGCAGGACCCTTTTGCGCCTTCCTATCCAATGCGATCTTCGGCTCCTATCTAAATCGCTATTACTCCGATGTACTTGGATGGACGGAGGCCAGCAGGTTCGGTATTTTCTCCGCGTTGCTCCCGATGATCTCCGTTATCTTTGTTATCCTGGGAAACTTACTCATCGGACGGCTGATTGACAATACCAGAACTCCTCAGGGAAAGGCACGCCCTTACATGCTGCTGTCTGCACCGTTGGTTACAATTGCGATTGCATTATTGTTTCTTACTCCGCAAAACGGCAGTTCTCTGCTGCAAATGATATGGATTGCGATTTCCTACAATCTCTATTATGCAGTGGCGTATCCCTTCTTCTACACAGCTCACAGCTCTATGGTATCGTTATCTACCAGAAATTCCAGCCATAGAGGCCTGCTGGCTATCTTTTCAAATGCCTCCGGTGTAGCAGCCGTTGGTATTGGAGCCAGCATATTAGTGCCTATGTTTTTGCAGAGCTTCCTTTTTGTAGAAAAGGATGGCATCATAGACGCTGCTGCCAGCTGTAATAACTGGCGCATCGTTATGATTGCACTTTGCATCATTACCTTTTTGGCCATTTTACTGGAATACTATTTCACTAGAGAACGCGTTACGGAAGAGAATATGAAGCTGGAGATCAAGGAAGAGAAGCTTCCTATGATGAAGCAATTAAAGGCCTGCGTATCGAATCAATATTGGTGGATTATCATTCTGTACTTCCTCTTGTTCCAGTTCGGAGGCTTGGTAAAGAACAGTTCCATGAGCTACTATTGCCGGTGGATGTTTGGCGGAGTTACAAGTGAGGCATCAGCCGGAGCGGCAATGGGTACACTAGGTTTAATCGGTGGCTTGCCCACAGCAATCGGTATGGTGTTGGCCTGGCCAATCGCACATAAGCTGGGGAAGCAGCGGGCTGTTACACTGGGCTTAGCCATTTCTGTAATCGGCGGGCTGGTCAGCTTTATTGATATTCATAATTTCGTTATTGTATGTATCGGTGTAGTCTTAAAGGGCATTGGTTCCATTCCGGCTATGTATGTTACTCTGGCTTTACTTTCTGATGTTCTTGACCATCTGGAGGCAAAGAATGGATTTCGAAGCGACGGTTTCACTATGTCTGTTTATGGTGCCATTATGGTTGGTATGACCGGTCTGGGAAATGGTATTATCAACGCACTGTTAACTGCTTCCGGATACAATGCCGCCTCTGCTGTACAGAATGGCGGGGTTGGAAATATGTTAGCCCTTTGCTATTTGGGAATTGAGTTAATCTGCTATGCAGCAATTGTTATTCTGATGTGTTTCCTCAAGGTGGAAAAGCATATTAAGGAAGATCATCAGATTATCCTAGAGCATCAAAAAGCAGCAGTACTTGCGGTCGGTGGTACCTGGATCGAACCAGAGGAGCGCCTTCGCAGAGAGCAGGAAGAGGCAGAGCGCCTTGCAGAGGAAGCTCGCAGGG
>JAEWMZ010000414.1 GCA_023392995.1 Bacillota bacterium | reverse complement strand
GATGGAAGCGATGAGGCAGGAGGGGATCCGTAGATTATCCCTGGTTTGCTTTTCTGAGAATGGTTTAGGGAATCAATTTTGGGAAGCGCTTGGCTGGGTGAAGCGGGATGATCTGAATTTTTATTCGTTCTCTTTGCAGGAAGTCGAATCGTAGTCCGAGTGTGGTCACTAGTGTGCTGGCACACTCATAATTAGACTAACAGCACTGCCTATTTTGCCATCCACTTCGTTGTCGTCAGTCGGTGTAGGAACCACTACACCTCAATCCTCCGCCTTGCGGAGTGACAAAATATGCAGCACTGTTAGCCTAAAGATGAATGTGTCAGCACACTAGATGGATGCCACTGGATGAAGGCCACAAAGTATGAAATATAAATTTATAGTAAGGTAGCAAGGAAGCTATCTTCGAATTAATAGCAGCCCGATATTTGAGCAGACGGAGGTTAATATGAAGGTAATTGATGGCGGAGTTACTGCAGCGCAGGGATTTCAGGCAGCCGGCGTATATGCAGGAATTAAAAATAAGATAAAAAAAGATATGGCACTGGTCTATTCCAGCGTACCGGCAGCACATGCCGGAACCTATACAACGAATATGGTTAAGGCGGCACCTGTCAAATGGGATAGTAAGATCACCAAGGAAAGTCCCTTTGTTCAGGCAGTTGTACTAAATAGCGGTGTTGCAAATGCCTGTACCGGTGCGGAGGGCGACTTAAATAATGAGTTGATGGCAAAAGCAGTGGCAGCCGCAATGAATATCTCCCTCAGCGCAGTATATACTGCCTCTACGGGTGTCATTGGCAAGCAAATGCCGATAGCGGTCATCCAGGAAGGCGTTAAACTATTAGCAGCAGAACTGGCTGATGGCAGAGAGGCTGCTGCCAAAGCAGCACAAGCAATCATGACAACCGATACCTATTCGAAGGAATGCGCGGTTACCTTTACAGTAGAGGGAAAGGAAATTACCCTCGGCGGCATGGCAAAGGGCTCTGGTATGATTCATCCGAATATGGCTACCATGCTTGGAGTAGTTACCACGGATCTTGCCATTTCCAAGGAATTGCTACAGGAGGCACTAAGTGCTGATGTAAAGAAATCCTTCAATATGATCAGTGTTGACCGGGATACCTCCACCAATGATTCTTTGTTATTACTGGCAAATGGATTAGCTGGTAATACACCCATTACAGAGAAGAATGAAGCATATGAAAGCTTCTGTGCGGCTTTGAATTATGTTACCACTGACCTGTCAAAGAAAATGGCAGCAGACGGGGAAGGAGCCACCAAATTATTCGAGGTTCAGGTAATTAATGCGCCCACCCAAGAAGAAGCAGCCATATTAAGCAAATCAGTCATCACCTCCAATTTGGTAAAATCAGCGGTGTTCGGCAACGATGCAAACTGGGGAAGAATCATCTGCGCCCTTGGTTATTCCGGTGTAAGCTTTGATCCGGATCAGGTTGACTTATATATAGAAAGTGTGGACGGAAAACTGAAGCTGGTAGAAAATGGTATGGCTACGGATTATTCCGAGGAAGAGGCAACGAAGATTCTTTCCGGGAAAGAGGTAAAAGCAACGGCGGATCTTAAGGCAGGAACAGCAACCGCCACTGCCTGGGGCTGTGATCTGACCTATGACTATGTCAAGATAAATGCGGATTACAGATCGTAAAGATCGCAATTAATAATATGTTTATGTGAAATGCAGAGCATTCCACATCTGGCATTGAGCGACCATACGGTCGAATGTCCATTAGTGTGAAATGCAGAGCATCTCACATTCGGAAAACTGCGACCATACGGTCGAATCTCAGTAAAAATATAAAATAATCGTAAGGAACCCGTGAAAGGAATCGAAAAATGGAACAAATGGATCAGATATTACTAAAGGCACAGACTTTAATTGAAGCTCTGCCCTATATACAGAAGTTTAACAATAAAAAGGTAGTTGTAAAATACGGCGGCAGCGCAATGCTGGATGAAAATCTGCAGCTAAATGTCATTAAGGATGTGGCGTTACTAAAGCTGGTAGGCATGCAGCCAATTATCGTCCATGGCGGCGGGAAGGAAATTACCAAATGGCTGGGGCTCATGGGTCATGAATCAAAATTTGTGGAAGGCCTTCGCGTCACGGATGCACAAACCATGGAAGTGGCCGAAATGGTGCTTGGCAAGGTAAATAAAAATCTGGTTCAGATGGTAGAAAAGCTGGGAGTCAAAGCCGTAGGAATCAGCGGTAAGGACGGCAGTACCCTAAAGGTTGAAAAAAGAACAGTAAACGGCCAGGATATCGGTTTTGTTGGGAATATCACTGAGGTAAATACCGGGCTGATTGATACCCTGATTGAGAATAACTTTGTTCCTGTGATTGCTCCAATCGGAGTGGATGACGACTACCAGAATTATAATATTAATGCGGATGATGCTGCCTGTGCAGTTGCGAGAGCAATCGGTGCGGAAAAGCTGGTATTTTTAACAGATATTGAAGGCGTATATGCTGATCCAGAGGATAAGGACAGCTTGATCTCTGTATTAACGTTGGATAAGGCAGATGAACTGCTAGACAGCGGCTTCATCGGTGGAGGAATGCTTCCGAAAATTAAAAATTGTGTGGATGCTGTTCGAAACGGTGTATCCAGAGTACATATCCTGGATGGCAGAATTGAGCATTGTCTCTTACTAGAATTCTTTACCAATCGAGGAATCGGAACAGCCATAATTGACAAGGAAAGTATCTTTGAAAATGAGGCCTAGATAGGTCATTAAAAGTGAAAGGCACAGGTGTATCTATGAACCAATATATTGAAATAGCAGATCAGGAATTAATGAATACCTATAACCGCTACCAGATTGTATTTGATCATGGAAACGGCATGTATTTGTATGATGTTGAGGAAAAGGAATATCTTGATTTTGCAGCAGGTATCGCAGTATTTGCGCTGGGTTATCATCATAAGGAATACAATGATGCCTTAAAGGCACAGATCGATAAATTACTTCATACCTCGAATTTATATTATACGGTACCGCTGGCAGAGGCAGCAAAGAAATTTAACCGTATTTCCGGAATGGATCGGGTGTTCTTTACCAGTAGTGGTACAGAGGCAATCGAAGGTGCTGTAAAGCTGGCGCGTAAATATTACTTTAAAAAGCATGGAATCTCCAATAGCCAGATCATCTCCATGAATCATTCCTTCCATGGAAGAAGCATGGGTGCGCTGAGTGTTACGGGTACGGCCAAATACAGAGAGGCCTTTGAACCCTTAATCGGGGGAGTTGTTTTTGCAGAATTCAATAACCTGGATAGCGTAAAGGAGCTGCTGCAGCAGAATACAGCGGCAATTATTCTGGAGCCGATGCAGGGAGAAGGCGGATATTATCCGGCTACGGCAGAATTTATGAAGGGCGTAAAAGCCCTGTGTGAAGAGAGAGATATCGTGTTGATTCTGGATGAGATCCAGTGTGGTATGGGACGTACCGGAACGATGTTTGCCTATGAGCAGTATGGTGTAAAACCGGATATTCTAACGAGTGCTAAGGCACTTGGCTGTGGTGTTCCTGTCGGAGCCTTTGCAGCGGTAGAGAAGGTTGCAGCAGCCTTTGAGCCGGGAGACCATGGAACTACCTATGGTGGTAATGCCTTTGCAACCGCAGCGGTTTCAAAGGTCATCGATCTTTTTGAAAGCGAAAAGCTATTAGAGCATGTAAAACAGGTTGCGCCCTACCTGGAAGAGAAATTAAATATGCTGGTAGAAAAGCATGATTGTGTTGTGGAAAGACGTGGTATGGGATTAATGCAGGGACTGGAGTTTAAAGTGCCGGTGAAGGACATTATTCCCCGGGTGTTAGAGCAGGGATTGGTGCTGATTTCCGCCGGGGCAAATGTAATACGCTTTGTTCCTCCTTTGATTGTGGAGAAGGAGCATATTGATAAGATGATCGCGATCTTGGATCAGGTTCTAAGTGAATTATAAAAGGATAGATATCGAACAAAGGGCGAGAGCAAAGAGTTTAGAAAGAACTAGTTAAAAAAGTTGATTTATAGGAGTAAAAGAGCTGAATTAAAAAACTAGAGCAGATAATAAAAAAATATAAGAAATGCTATAAGGAAAACCGGATAAAACCTGCCACTGCTTGGAGGTTAATTATTCGGTTTTTTGATCAAAAATGGTATAGTCTTTCTTAGAGTTGGGAAATATAATTGGTAATTACACAATTCTTCAACTTATGGGAAAGGCTAGGTATCAGATCATGTGGGGGTTTCTTATCGCAATCATCTCAGGAGCATTAATGAGTACACAGGGAGTGTTGAATACGGGAGTGACGAAGCAAACCAGCATTTGGGTATCTGCCAGTTTTGTTCAGTTTTCTGCATTACTGGTATGCCTCATCGCGTGGTTTGTAACCGGAAGACAGGGCAGCTTTGGCAGTATCCTTAAGGTGGAGCCGAAATATCTGTTAATTGGAGGTGCACTGGGAGCCTTTATCACCTTTACCGTAATCAAAAGCGTTGATACGCTGGGACCTGCAATGGCAAATATGTTTATTATTACAGCGCAGTTGATTGTGGCTTATTTAATTGAGATTTTTGGATTATGCGGTGCGGAGAAGGTGCAATTTGAGTGGAGAAAGCTCATCGGTGTTTTGTTTATTCTTGCAGGTATCGTTATTTTTCAATGGAATCGGGAAAATTGTGCGTAATAAATGAAATTATATCGATAATACCTATTGTAAATAGGGTGCAATTTATGTAAAATGAGAGTGTCTTACGAAAAAAGTATAGAGGGTACTTTTTAAGTCTTCTTTTTTAGAAAGGAAGACAAGATGAAACGTAAAATAATAATACTGGGGATCACTGGAACTTTCTTGTTGATATCAGGTATATGCTACAGCTGTTCCTATCAAAAGGAGCGCTCTGAGCTTACGAAAGGGACTGTTGCTCTTGAGACAGAGTACTCAGAGCTGGAAAGTACAGAGAAAGAAACTACAAAAAAAGAGACCTCAGGAAAAGATAATGTAGAAAAAGAAAGCACAGAAAAACAAGTCCGGGAAGGCTTCCTTCCAGGCGAGGAACAGACAAGTGAGGACAAAAGTCCTTCACTGACTGGCATACCGGAAGAAAAGCCGGAGACGATCATCTATGTTCATGTCTGCGGTGCTGTTGCTCGTCCCGGGGTATATGCAGCAGAGGAAAGTGCCAGGATAGTCGATGTTCTTAAGCTTGCAGGTGGATTGACGAAGGAAGCAGCAGGAGACTACCTAAATCAGGCGCAATTGGTGACGGATGGTCAAAGAATCTACGTACCGACGCTGTTAGAGCTGGAGGAATTGAATACCAGTGAGTATATATCCGGTGCTGCGACAGAAGAAGAGACGAAGGGGACTAAGGATAACAAGGGAAATACTAAGGTTAATATTAATACAGCGGATGCGGTTCAGTTAATGACGTTACCTGGAATAGGGCAGTCAAAGGCCAATAGTATTATAGAATACCGCAATGCAAATGGAACATTTAAGACAATTGAGGATTTGATGAAGATACCGGGAATCAAAGAGGGTTCCTTTCGTCAGATATCAGATAAAATAACAGTAGACTAATCTTACAAAGAGGTATTCGCTTTTCTTTAAAATGGAAGGTCTTGCGGCTTGAGGATTAGATGGAAACTAAATAAGAGGTGATAATATGGCAAAGAAAGTACTTGTTGTGGACGATGAAAAATTAATCGTTAAGGGAATCCGGTTTAGTCTTGAGCAGGATGGTATGGAAGTGGACTGTGCTTATGATGGAGAAGAAGCATTAGAAGCCGCAAAGAATAAGGAATATGACGTGGTGCTTTTGGACGTTATGCTTCCAAAGCTGACGGGCTTTGAAGTATGCCAGCAGATCAGGGAGTTTTCCACGATGCCTATTATTATGCTGACAGCCAAAGGCGATGATATGGATAAAATTCTGGGTTTGGAATATGGCGCAGATGATTATATCACGAAGCCTTTTAATATTCTCGAGGTTAAGGCTCGCATCAAGGCGATTATGCGCCGCAGCAGCAAGTCAAGCTCCTCCAATGATGCTGACAAGAAAATTATCGCATTTGGTGATATGAAGATTGATTGTGAGAATAAGAGAGTATATATCGCAGGAAAAGAGGTTAATTTAACTGCGAAGGAATTTGATTTGCTTGAATTATTAGTGTTTAATCCTAATAAAGTATATAGTCGTGAGAATTTGCTGAATATCGTTTGGGGCTATGATTATCCGGGTGATGTTAGAACCGTGGATGTTCACATCAGAAGATTACGTGAAAAGATTGAAAGCAATCCAAGTGAGCCAAAATATATACATACAAAATGGGGTGTCGGATATTTTTTCCAAAATCAAGAGTAAACTAAAAATTTTAAATAGTATGCGGATTTATCTATTTCTGGTTTGTATTATACTTGGAGTGATTCCGTTATTATTCTTTTCTCTGGTGATGTTAAATACCTATGAAAAAAATGCGATTTCCAATAAAGTCACATCGCTGCAGAACCAGGGAAGTATTTTATCAAATAAGTTGGATGCAAGTCTTTATCTTACGACCGGTGATGATACCGAGATTGATCAGGAGATTAATCGGCTTGCGGATCTTTATAATGGAAGAATCATTATAGTGAATGGCAATATGAATATTGTAAAGGATACGTACTCCTTGGAAGCAGGGAAGTATCTGGTTTCTGCCGATGTCATTCAATGTCTGAAGGGCACAACACCAACTCCGATTCACGATAAGAAGACCCATTATTTAAAGTTCACTTATCCGATCACTCATAATGATACGAAGGAAATTATGGGTGTTATTGTTATGAGCTTTTCTACCAAAGATATCCATCTAATCCGGGAAAGCTTGAATCAGCGTGCAGCTGTTTTTGTGGTTACCTTAGCAATCTTAATCATTTCCTTTGCCATCTATTTCTCTGGCAGGCTCACAAAGCCATTGACGAGCATTGTGAATTCCATTGATCGTATTACGGATGGATACCTGGAGGGAGAAGTAACCATTAAGGGCTACAATGAGATTGAAAAGATATCGGACTCCTTTAACCACATGATTGTTCAGATGAAAAAGCTGGAGAGTACCAGACAGGAATTTGTATCAAATGTGTCCCATGAGCTGAAAACGCCCATTACCTCTATTAAAGTGCTTGCTGATTCCCTGCTGATGCAGGAGGATGCACCGGTGGAGCTATACCGGGAGTTCTTAACTGATATTACAGATGAAATCGAACGTGAGAATAAGATAATCACAGATCTTCTTTCCTTAGTGAAGCTGGATAAAGCCGCCGGTGATATGAATATTACACCGGTGAATATCAATGAGCTTTTGGAATTGATTCTTAAGCGCCTGCGACCTATAGCCCAGAAGCAGAATATAGAGATGATCTACGAAAGCTTTCGACCGGTCATCGCTGAAATTGATGAAGTAAAGCTTACACTGGCCATTTCCAATTTGATTGAAAATGCAATCAAATATAATACGGAGGATGGCTGGGTTAGAGTATCCTTAAATGCAGACCACAAGTATTTCTTTATCAAAGTATCGGATTCTGGTATTGGTATTCCAGAAGCTGCAATAGACTATATCTTTGAACGTTTCTATCGTGTGGATAAAGCAAGATCCAGAGGTACCGGAGGAACAGGCCTGGGACTTGCAATAACGAAAAATGCAATCTTAATGCACCATGGAGCGGTGAAGGTATATAGCAAGGAAGGTGAAGGTACCACCTTTAATGTAAGGATTCCTTTAAATTATGTGGCTTACTAGCCAAAGCGGTTCTACTATTCCAGAACGACCAGGTATGGAGATACTGAAACAGTCACAAGGTGAAATGGAGACATACATGAAAAAAGCATTCCTATTAATGATTCTTATAATGATGGCATCAACCCTTCTTCTTGCTTGCAGCAATCGGCAGGAGGAAGAGGATCCAGACGCCAATGTAGCAGTATATTATATTAACTCAGATACAAAGGGTCTGACGAATGAAAATTATCATTTAATCAGTACGGATCTTTCAGAGCAAATCAATGAGCTGCTCTATATGCTGAAGCTAAACCCTGAAAATCTGACGTATAAAAGCGTACTGCCCGGCGATGTAAAAGCGGATTACACGCTTGATAATGATGGAAGCCTAACGGTTAATTTTGATTCAACCTATAATAATTTAAAGGGAGTAGATGAAATCCTGGCGCGAGCTGCCATTGTTATGACGCTGACCCAGCTTAAGGCAATTGAATATGTGCAGATTAATGTCAATGGAAATCCTCTCATTGACTCCAATGGAGATGTGGTAGGTCCGCTTACGGCAGAGGATTTTATCGATGATACGGAGACGAATACGAACTATAGAGTCAAGCTATATTTTGCAAATGAAGCCGGAGATGCATTAATTGAATATGATACAAACATCAATTATTCCGGTATGGAATCCATTGAAGAATCAGCAGTAAGGCAATTGATCAATGGACCAACCAAATTGGGGCTATATGATACAATTCCGAAGGATACGGTACTGCTTAACCTATATAAGACGGATGGAACCTGCTTTGTAGATTTTAATGAGAAATTTTTGGATAAGCTTCCGGAGGTTACAGATAAGGTGGCAATCTATTCCGTGGTAAATACTTTAGTAGAGTTGCCCGGAATCAATAAGGTGCAATTTCGTATTAACGGAGAGGTACAGAAGTCATATTTAGAGAGCGTTGACTTTGATGTTCCCTTCGAAAGAAATCTTGATCTGATAGAAACATCGACACAATAATACATGTTAATTGTGGGAAAAGCATAACAGTAATCAAAAGCTCATGATCAAAGCAATTAAAGTGATAAAGGCGATCAAAGCAATTAGAGCGATAAAGGCGATCAAAGCAATTAAAGTGATAAAGGCAATCAAAGCAATTAAAGTGATAAAAGCTTTGGTCATGAGAAAATAAGAGAATAAATACTGAAAGATAAAGTTAGGAGGGGTGCGTATTTGATCAAACGTCCGCTCATATGGATACTGAGCTTCTTTTTGATTGGAATGTATCTAGCTTGGAGGCAGCTGGCATTCTATGCTATAATTTTACTCATGCTCCTGTTATTTTTAATGATCTATCTTACTTTATACAGGATCAAAGTAAGCATAATTAATTCTGGTGATAAATTCATCTGGATCTTGCCTTTTTTGCTGCTCTTAGGCTTCCTGGCAATGGGAGAGCAATTAAAAAAGCCCGCACTTTATGAAGCCTTTGATCAAAAGATTGCTTGTGAAGTGTCGGGGAGAATCGATATGATTGTGAAGAAACCCTCCGGCGAAGCAATCTATCTGGAAAACAATCATGTTACATTACCCGGGGAATACAGCTATCGCTGTGAAGCAATTATCGTTTTTTGTGATGATGCTATGGCTTCTGACAATTCTTTTAACACCTCTGAACCTGTAAGCTATCAAGTTGGAAATGAGATAACGGTGCAGGGAACACTTCAAAAATTTTCTAAGGCTACGAATCCAGGCCAGTTCAATGAACAGCTCTATTACGATATTGAGAATATTGATTTTAAGCTAAGAGCAAAATCGATCACCGTATCAGATCCTACTTATTCCCGTTTTCATTCTGTATTAAACCAAATCAAAGGCAAATTAATCGAAGTTTATAATGAAATTCTCTCAGAAAAAGAGTCGGGTGCATTAATTGCAATGCTATTGGGAGAAAAGTATCTATTAGGAGATGAGATTAAAACACTTTATCAACAGAATGGAATTTCTCATATTCTTGCAATATCCGGTCTTCATATTTCGCTCATTGGAATGTTTGTCTTTACACTTCTAAAGCATTTGAAAATCCCTATTTTTATCTCAACCTTTCTTACCATTTTTATTCTATATTGCTATGGAGTTCTAACAGGCTTCAGTGTTTCCACTAACCGGGCAGTCGTGATGATGGTGATTATGCTGCTGGCGACTCTCCTGGGCAAAACCTATGACATGCTTAGTGCGATGTCCTTGAGTGCTCTTATTATTCTGTTGCAAAATCCTCTCCAGATACTCAGTGCCGGCTTCTTATTATCCTATGGCGCCATTCTTGGCATTGCGCTGATATTACCTTGCTTTCGGCAATTGTTTGAGAAGAAGAATGTGATTTTGGAAAGCCTCTATGTAAGCACCAGCGCGCAACTTGCTACGGCACCTATGATTGCATACTTTTATTTTCAACTTCCCCTCTATGGAATTGTTGTGAATCTGATGATCCTTCCCTTTGTTACGATCTTGACACTAACCTCTATTCTGGCAGGCATCTTAGGAGTGATCTATCTGCCACTGGGTATCTTCTTTGTAGGCGGGGCTAATTATATATTGCGGTTCTATGAATGGATTTGCAAAATTGGCAGTGCATTACCTTGGAATTTAATCACGGTAGGAAGGCCAGGTATGGTACAGCTTATTTTATATGTAATTATCCTGGGGGTCTTTCTATGGATCGTGAAGCGTTATAATAAGAAGATAAGCTGCTTGCTGCCTCTATT
>JAEWMZ010000274.1 GCA_023392995.1 Bacillota bacterium | reverse complement strand
AGAAGGAGTAAAAAAGCATTTTTTAGCTTGTTTTCCTATTTTGAAAGCGATTTGCCGAGAAAATTCAAACTATGTTTTGTGCATATTTTCGTGCAAAATAAAAATTTGACCTTTTGACACCCTAATCCTAATAACCTACAAAAGGACTGTCGCGTAATGCAGCCCTTGGGATAGTACTTATCCTGCACAGCTTAAACGGCGATTCTTCAAGCAGTGCATTATGGCAGTTCTCATCCCTATGGTTGTATTTCGCAACAGTCCCTTCCTTTATTTTCTTCTTCCCATTTTCCTTCCGTTTGTTTTACTTCGTTTATCTTATTAACATTCTCACTTGTCTTAATTCACTTATTAACTATCACTCCATTTCAGCAGCAACTCCAGCACAGCCAAGCACGTTATTAATTTTATGCTTTACAACCTCTTTCACAAAGCTTCTTGCAGGAGTTATGTATTGCCTTGGATCAAAATGACTCGGATTATTAAATAAATGCTCTCTGATCCCTGCCGTAAATGCCAGTCTTAAATCAGAATCAATATTAATTTTGCATACTGCCATCTTTGCAGCCTGTCTTAGCATATCTTCAGGAATACCGATTGCATCCTCCAGCTTTCCACCATACTTTTTGATTATTTCTACATATTCCTGAGATACAGAGGAAGCTCCATGTAATACAATTGGAAATTCGGGCAGTCTCTTTGCTACCTCTTCCAGAATATCAAAGCGAAGCTGTGGCTTTTGTCCCGGCTTGAATTTGAAGGCTCCATGGCTTGTTCCAATGGCAATTGCCAGAGAATCCACTCCGGTACGGCTAACAAACTCTTCGACTTCCTCCGGTCTTGTGTAGGAGGCATCCTCTGCTTTTACATTGACATCATCTTCGATCCCTGCTAATTTTCCCAATTCGCCTTCTACGGTACAGCCATGGGCATGGGCATATTCTACCACCTGCTTCGTCAGCACGATATTGTCTTCAAAGCTATGTTTGGACCCATCGATCATAACAGATGAGAAGCCCCCGTCAATGCAGGACTTACATATCTCAAAGTCCTCTCCATGGTCTAAATGCAGAGCGATCGGAAGTTGTGTATCCAGCAGAGCAGCTTCCACTAGCTTAGTAAGATAGACATGCTTTGCATACTTTCTCGCTCCGGCAGAAACCTGTAAAATAACGGGAGCGTTTAATTCTTTTGCAGCTTCGGTAATCCCCTGAACAATTTCCATGTTGTTAACATTAAATGCTCCGATTGCGTAACCGCCTGCATATGCCTTTCTGAACATTTCCTTCGTAGTAACGAGTGCCATAACCTAACCCTTCCTTTCCATTTTGTATTTTGTAGGTAACCGCGAAACGATATAATTATTGCAATTGTATACACAGCAGATACTATTTCTTCGCTCCAATGCTTCCTTCGGGTTTAACTTCCTTTTCAAAACAGTGTCTGCTGTGTATACAATTGCTTCATTTAATAAGTTTCGCAATTACTATTATATTTAAGCAAGTTCTTCGGTATACAAACTACTTTTGTTGTTCCCGTTTCTCCTCACTTATCTTCCATTATATCACAAATAATTTCCAGGAAAAGTATTTTGTAAGTTATTTACACATTAAATTTCTAATCGAAATTGTTCCACCAATAAGGTAATTGCAGCGCCCATATCATTCACATTTTCTCCAATCAGATTTATCTGCTCCATCGCTGATAAAATCCCATGAATTGATGATGAGGTTTGCTGCGTACTCGCCGCATTTTCCTCTGATATAGCTGAGACACTTAAACCAATGTTTAATACATGCGTCCTACTTTGCTCCATATTCTTTGATACTTCATTCAGGCTGTAAATCTGTTGATTAATATGATCAAGAGCGTTCACAATGGACAAATACTTACTTTTAGTATCCGCAACCCCGGCGGTCTGCAGCATTACTGTTTCCTGTACCTCTCTGCTTTTATCACCGGCACTCATAATGTTATCCTTTAACGTTTTTAGAATATGATCAATGATCTTTGTTGCTGCCTCTGTCTGCTCTGATAGTTTGTTTATTTCCTCTGCTACTACAGCAAATCCTTTGCCGGCTTCACCGGCACGTGCTGCTTCAATTGTCGCATTTAATGACAATAGCTTGGTAGACCCCGCCAGAGAACTAATCATTTCGATTGCTTTGCCTATTTGCCCTGTATTTTCATTTGTAGTATGTATCACCTCAAATATAGCCTGGAAGGCTGCTGCACTTTGCGCAGATATATTCTCCAGTGCATTAACGCTGTCTAAGCCCTTCTCACTGGCAGCCTGAATCTCTTTGCTGGCCAATTCCAATTCCTGGGCACTGTTAGCATTTTTCTGGACAATCTCTCCTAAGAGCGTAATCTCACTTACCAGCCTTTCTGCATCCTCTGCCTGATGATTTGCGCCTTCCGCTATCTCCTGAATCGCCCCGGCAATCTCAATCATGGAATCCTTCACTTCCCTGGAATGTGCTTTCATATTCATTGAGGATTTAGATAGCAGCTTCGTAGATTCAGTTACCTGCAGCAGGATATTTTTCAAGGAGTTGATTACAGAATGAACGGATTTTGACAAAGCCCCCAATTCATCCTTCGAAGGAATGCTATGGGGTACAAAGGTAAGATTTTTCTTTGCTATCTGATCCATGTCAGACGTAACATACTTAATGCTATTTTTCAAATATATAACGATATAGCTGGAAAGAACTATTATCCCAATTGAAATTACGGCAGAAATTAGGATTGTCTTGAACAGCTCGGTCTTCATATCCATTCGTATTTCCGTGGTTACATAAGTACTGTATTCCTCTAAGATATCCGACATATAATTCAGGTTATCAATCATATACTTGTAATTTTCCTGCTGCGTTATAAAGTCTCCTTCACCGGTCATAGGATTATAGCTGTTAACCCAATCCTGATAGGAGCTTTGAAATGCATTGTTTAGTTCATAAATCGTATATTTGGGCCCAGAAAACTTAAAAGTATCAAAGACAGGATATGCTTTCAAGGTATCAACTGTTGTATTAACAAGCTTCAATCCTTTCTCCGCCTTGAATTCATAATCCTTGAAAAGCTTCTCTTTTTCTTCCTTCGCCAGCTTGTCTTCACTATATCCGATGGCCTGCAAGGATAATGCAGCCTGATATAGGCTTCTTTCTGCGCTCATAATCCCTCTGGTATTCAAATAAACCTGTTGGTAATAGGTATCCTCCGATAACCTACTTACTTTATTCGTCTGAATTCCCAACTGAACTACATTAATCACTGTTACAATAAAAGCTGCCACTACAATGATGAAAAGTTTGGTCGATACTTTTCTGTTTCTAACAATTGATGTAAGAGTTAAGCCTTTCTGGATATTGAATGACCTCATTGTCCCCATCTTCAGCGGATAAGTGTTGCCGCTGATTTCCCTCCTTTTGTAAGAATACAATAGGCAATTGCGAAGCAATAAAGTTATTGTAATTGTATACACAGCAGATACCATTTTTACGCGGGGGCGCTTCCCTGTGGCTTAGCTTCCGCTTCGAAACAGTATCTGCTGTGTATACAATGTCTTTCGTTATGAGTTTCGCAATTATCTATAAGAATCCAATATAAATGCTAAACTGCTGCATCCTTCTTAAGACCTATACCTCTCTTTCATTATAATGGTTAAAAATTACAAGTAAATACATATTCTTACGGTTAGATGTCATTTTTTTTAGATACTTAGCCGACAGACCTTGCCAAGCTTTCCAAGTAGATATAAAATAACGAAAGCAGAGGCTTAGCACATCGATTCTATCGAGTAATGGAATAAGCTAATTGCGAAATGATAACCATTGAGTTTTTGTTTTTTAGGCAATTAAGAGACAATATAGCTATTGCAGTTGTATACATTGTAGATACTATTTCTTCACGGGAGCCTTCCTTCGGGCTTAGCTTCCGCTGAGAAACAGTGACTGCTGTGTTTACAAAATCTTTAGTTAATGAGTTTTTACAAATACTTTTTAAGCGAAAGGAATTACAATGGAAGAAAAACGTGTCTCAGATTCACTAACAGAGCAGGTGCAGATTCTAATGCCCTCACACATAAATGGCTCGGATCGACTTTTCGGCGGGCAGTTGGTTCAGTGGATTGATGTGGTGGCCGCAGTAGTAGCCAGGCGTCATTCCGGCTGTAATGTAACAACCGCCGCCATAGACAATCTGCAATTTAAAGCCGGTGCCTATGTTAATAACACTTTGGTGCTGATTGGTAAAATCACCTATGTTGGACGCTCCTCCATGGAAATACGTGTGGACACCTATGCTGAGGATCTAAAGGGTATTCGTACAATTGTAAATCGTGCCTATTTGGTTATGGTTGCAATTGATGCCCAGGGTAGGCCAACTAAAGTTCCCGGCTTGATCTTAGAAACCGAATCAGAAAAAGCCGAGTGGCTCGGCGGGGAAAAAAGACATGCTTTAAGAGTAAGCCGCCGTAATGAAGGCTATTAAGCGGATCAAAAAGCCTGCCTGTACTACTATGAATTTTGCGGAATAAAACCTCGTATGTACTGCTATTAATTTTACGGAATAAAACCTCGCATGTACTGCTATTAATTTTATGGAATAAAACCTTGCATGTATTACTATTAGTTTTATGGAATAAAACCTCGCATGTACTACTATTAATTTTATGGAATAAAACCTTGCATGTACTACTATTAGTTTTATCAAATAAAACCTTGCATGTACTACTATTAATTTTATGGAATAAAATCTCGCATGTACTACTATAAAATGTAAGGGATACTTCAGCTGATCATTCGATATCAGATGAAATATCCCTTATACTATCTTCTTTCGTTTATTATGTTTATCACTTTATGTCATTTATTTCAAGCGTTCTAATTGATCTCTTCTGTTTTCCTGCTTTTTCTGCGCATTTTTTAAAGCCTGGTCATCCATCTGCTCTGCATTATTATTTAGATATCCACCCG
>JAEWMZ010000327.1 GCA_023392995.1 Bacillota bacterium | reverse complement strand
GTGTCCTTCACCAGGAATATAGCTAGTTACTTCGATTCCGTTTGATAAACGAACTCTGGCAATTTTACGAAGCGCTGAGTTAGGTTTCTTAGGAGTAGCTGTTCTAACTGCTGTACAAACACCTCTCTTCTGAGGAGCGGATACATCAGTAGCTTTCTTGCTTAAAGAGTTGAAGCCTTTCTGTAAAGCAGGAGCTGTAGATTTCTTCTCCATGGTCTGTCTACCTTTTCTTACTAATTGGTTAAATGTGGGCATTAATTTTTCACCTCCTGAAAATTATTATGGTCAAGCCATCTTACTTAACCGTTCTTTTATTACTAAAAATTCTGTGGTTTTTCATCATACGCGTGGACATAAGATAGCATCCACAAAATGCGCATAAAAAATACATGGCATGCAGAAATCTGCACACTCATTGAGTATATATTTTTACGAATTAATTGTCAAGAAATTTTTTTTAGGATTGTTAAATGGGTTAAATTTATTTTTAATTCTACTTAATATTGTAAAGTGGAATTTACTTTTTCATATCACCTTTTTTAAGATTTCATTTCACCCTTTATTATCTATTTCTCATAGACATTGATAATACTGTTAATTCGGATTCTTCTAACTTAACTGCAATTGGACTGCCTGTACTTGGTAATGCATTAAACGAATACTGCCCTACAAAGATACTGCTTGATCACAATAGGTTGACCGAAGTAGAGTGAATCGACTTATTATTTCTGATATGAATCATGTACGCTTTTTATTCTTCCAGAAGCTATCGTTTTTAGTCTATCTTCTTAAATTATATTTCACATGATCTATAGCTATATTTTCCTTCTAAACTAAATTTGTAATTATAGATGATATATATAGGAAGAAACAACGGATTACTTTTAGAGCTGGGCACTATTTTTTACCCTCACCTCTTCTCTCCAATGATTATAATCTGTACTGATCCTGAATTATTATTTTTAATGAATCACATAATAATACAATACTATTTACCCTTAAATATATAAAGTTGATAAGCCCTATGATAACTATGCAAATACCATGAAATTTTACTCAGCTAAGCCCTATAATTTTGATTGACATATACTCTAATTGAATGTATACTGATTGAAACAAAAGGAATTCAAACTCATTTGTTAGTTCATAACATTTAATATAATTCATGTATAAAATTGCAAACCGTTGAGTAAGAGGAGTAAATATTGCCTTTATTTACAGAGAGCTGCAGGTGGTGGAATTGCAGTAATAGGACTATATTGAATGGACTTATGAGGGTGGGAAGAAAGACAAGGCATTGTCGAGTAATACCCAACGGAATCTCCATCCGTTACAAAGGGAGCATATATGTAAGTATATGGAGAAAGAGGGTGCTATGCACCAAACCGGGTGGTACCGCAGGAGCTTATCAGCTTTTGTCCCAGTAGAAATACTGTGACAGAGGCTTTTTTTATACCCTTTTTTAACAACATCTATAGGTAATTGCAGAATATCAGAAGTACCGCAACATTTTTAAGTCAATCTTTTTATGCAAATGCCTGTAGCAAAAACGAACCAGAAAGGAGACATTATTATGTCAAAAAAAATCCCACACAGACTCTATTTAACCGAGGATCAAATGCCAAAGCAGTGGTATAATCTGAGGGCTGATATGAAAGAACAGCCCGCTCCCCTTCTCAATCCAGGAACGCATCAGCCTGCGAAGGTAGAAGAGTTATATCCTGTATTTTGCGAGAAGCTTGCACAGCAGGAGATGGACAGCACCACTAGGTACATTGACATTCCGGAGGAAGTACAGGACTTCTACAAGATGTATCGTCCCTCACCACTTATTCGTGCTTACAACCTGGAGAAAGCGTTAGGTACACCGGCAAAGATCTACTACAAATTTGAAGGCAACAACACCTCCGGCAGCCATAAGCTGAACTCTGCCGTTGCTCAGGCTTACTATGCAAAAGAGCAAGGCTTAGCCGGACTCACAACAGAAACTGGTGCCGGACAGTGGGGTACTGCTTTATCCGAGGCCTGCTCCTACTATAATCTTCCTTTAACTGTATATATGGTTAAGGTTTCCTATGAACAAAAGCCTTTCCGTCAGTCCGTCATGAGGACCTTTGATGCCGATATTATACCCAGCCCAAGTAGTACAACGGAGGTTGGCAAAATGATCTTATCCAAAGACCCCTCCACGGGTGGAAGCCTTGGATGCGCAATCTCGGAAGCTGTTGAGAAGGCTGTTTCCACTCCAAATACCAGGTATGTTCTTGGCTCTGTGCTAAACCAAGTATTATTGCATCAATCAATTATTGGCCTGGAATCAAAGCTTGCAATGGAAATGCTGGAGGAATATCCTGATATTGTCATCGGCTGTGCTGGCGGCGGTTCCAATCTCGGCGGTTTGATCGCTCCGTTCATGCAAGACAAAATCTTAGGAAAAGCAAATCCCAGAATCATAGCCGTAGAACCCGCCTCCTGCCCTTCCTTTACCCGAGGCCGTTATGCCTATGATTTCTGTGACACCGGTAAGGTCACCCCTCTTGCCAAAATGTATACACTGGGCAGCAGTTTCATGCCCTCAGCCAACCATGCCGGCGGATTAAGATACCACGGAATGTCTCCTATTCTATCCAAGCTATACCATGATGGTTATATGGAAGCTATTGCAGTTGAACAAACTAAGGTTTTTGAAGCCGCTGTATTTTTTGCAAAGCAGGAAACCATTCTTCCTGCTCCGGAATCTGCCCATGCCATCCGCGGTGCTATTGATGAGGCCTTAAAATGCAAGGAAACCGGAGAGGCTAAGACAATCTTATTTGGTCTCACCGGAACCGGTTACTTCGATATGACTGCCTATAATGCATACTTAAATGGCTCTATGACCGACTACATTCCAACGGATGAGGATCTTAAAAAAGGCTTTGATGAGATGCCTGTTGTGAAAGAGGCATAGTTCCTACTAAATTCCTCCTACTAAGATAAATATCCTTGTTTCAATGTGAATGCTGTTGATTTTAAAGGAGATTCTTCTAAATATTAAAGATACATTAAAGGAACTGCTCCTATTTTAAGGTGAAGCCCTACAAAATAATTTGTAAGGTTTCACCTTTTATTTTATATTGAGAATATTTGATTTTATACTGATAATCTTTTATTTTACATTGAGAATCTTTGAAAATGGTGTAAGAATTATTATGAGGCAGTTGATCTATGGCTCCTGATTTTCATTATTACCATAATTATAATTGTTAGTATTCCCGCTGTTATTCCCAATCTCAAAACCTTTCTTTACCGGTGCGATTAAAAAGCCTATAATTAGTCCAGCCAGAAAGGTACATACCTCTAACAATATCAATTCCGTTTTTTTCATAGTTCTATCCTCCCAATTTCATCCAAAATATAGCTTCCTTTATTTTTATGCTCGTAAATGAAAATTCATGTTTCATTATTATTAACCATATGATATAATGTTGGTTAGTGCAATTTTTTAATCCAAAGATGGAGGAACCATTATGAACGATCAAGCTAATCATGATGTATTAGAGGACAAGTTCCGAGAATTACTAGCTTTTGCGAATAAACAAAAGGGAATTTTAGAAGCTGAAAAGGTAAATACTCTAATTAGTGAGTTAAATTTAGATAATAGTCAAATTGATAAAATATATGAACGTCTGGAAGCGTACAATATTGTTGTCTTAAATGCAAGCGAGGATGAACCCAGCGAAGAAATTCTACTGGAGCTGGATGACGATGCGGAGGATGCGCAGCTTGAGGTAGAAGCCTTGACTCAGTCCTACAGCATGTCTGATGACCCGGTTCATCTCTACCTTAAGGAGATTGGTAACTATCCGCTGCTTACAATGACGGATGAGATTGAGCTTGCGAAGAAGATCGCTGAGGGTGATGAGGATGCAAAGCGTATTCTTGCGGAATCCAACCTAAGACTTGTTGTAAGTATTGCAAAGCGATATGTTGGAAGAGGTCTTTCCTTCCTTGATTTAATCCAGGAAGGCAATCTGGGTCTGATAAAAGCGGTGGAGAAGTTTGACTATACAAAGGGTTACAAATTCAGTACCTATGCGACTTGGTGGATACGTCAGGCAATTACAAGATCCATTGCCGATCAATCTCGAACAATTCGTATTCCGGTACATATGTCAGAGGTAATTAACAAAACCTATCGAGTGTCCAGAAATCTGCTTCAAGAGCTTGGACGCGAGCCCTCTGACCAGGAATTAGCTGATGCAATGAATCTTCCTATTGAAAAAGTAAGAGAAATTCTGAAGGTTTCCGCTGATCCGATCTCCCTCGACACACCAATCGGTGAAGAGGATGACAGCCACCTGGGTGATTTTATCAGTGATGAATCCATGATGGGTCCTGAGGAGGCCGCTTCCTACTCTATATTAAAGGATCAGATCACCAAATTATTAGATACCTTAACGGATCGGGAGCAGCGTGTGCTTATCCTCCGTTTTGGTCTTAAGGATGGCAGAAGCCGTACCTTAGAAGAGGTTGGTAAGGAATTCAACGTTACACGTGAGCGTATTCGTCAAATTGAAGCAAAAGCACTTAGAAAATTAAGACACCCTAGCCGCGCAAAGATGTTGAAGGGCTATGAGTTAATTTAATCCTTCCGTCGAAGGGAGTAATAGCATGAAGAGAATTGCTTTAATGGTTATTCGCAGTATATTTGTTCTTCCTTTTTATTTCTATCGTATTTTTCAATTGTGTAATATTCAAAAGTATGATGCTGCAACACGTTATGCCTTTTTGCATAAGATTGTAAAGGTTGTTAACCGCCGAGGCAGGGTAACCATTGATTGCCACGGCATCGAGAATCTTCCCCCGGAGACGGGATATGTCATGTTTCCGAATCATCAGGGACTCTTTGATGCACTCGCTTTTTTAGAAACTCATGAGCGGCCTTTTGTAACTGTTATGAAAAAGGAAGTTAAGGATACCATACTGTTAAAACAAATTATACAACTCCTCCAGGCTGAGATTATTGACCGTGAGGATATCCGTCAATCCATGCAGGTGATTATGAACATGACCCGTCGTGTGAAGGACGGTGAGAATTTCTTGATTTTTGCCGAAGGAACCAGATCCCGCAAGGGTAATAATCTTCTGGAATTCAAAGGTGGCAGCTTTAAAAGTGCAATCAATGCAAGATGTCCCATCGTTCCGGTGGCATTAATTGATTCCTTTAAGGCCTTCGACACCAGCTCCATAAAGAAGCTTACGGTCCAGCTTCATTATCTTAAGCCTCTTTATTATGAGGATTATAAAGATTTAAAGTCAACCGAAATTGCTGAACTTGTGGCTTCACAAATCCAGCAAACGATTCGTGAGAACGAGCATGTTTAAGAAGGTTTCTTAAACAGAATCTCACGTTCATAAGCATTTTAAAGTGCAGTCTGTAACCGGCTGCACTTGTTGTAATTTAAAGGGCTGTTGCTTTGATATACTTAATTTGATAAACAAGTTTTATTACTTACTTGTGTATCAAAAAGGAAGTAGATCACATTGCAACAGCCCTTTTGCTCTTATGGTTATTCCATCACTCTTATGTTTTCTATGCTCTTATTATTAGCTCTAATTATTAGCAATTGTTCTTATCGTTATTCTATCGATCGTATCCTTACACTTTAATATAATCTAAGCTGAACAGGAATTCCGTTTTCATATTTAATATTTGTCTCTCCCTGAATCAACGGCTTCAGATATTCCAGCATCTCCTCTGTCACATCAGCTCCATCGGGCGTAATCCATTCCAGAGGTACAATTTTCTCATGATTTGCCACCTCCTGTACCGGTACGGAGGTGAATTCTACACGGTAGGGATGATTACTTAATCTTGTAATTGCTGCCATTCTTCCCGTCTCACCGTTAACTGCACAGTTAAAAGCCTTTTGGCCAAGCATCAGTGATTCCAGGATATCCGTTTCACTAGCGATATGCGCTGCTGCTCTCTGCATCAGATTAAGTTCGATGGATCGAACCTTACAGCCTATTTCATGGCGAACCAGCTGTTCTAATGCACGTCCGGCACCTGCAATATATTTATGCCCGAAATTATCAACTGCTCCACTGGACGTCTGCTCTGAGACATAGCTGCCCTGACTGTCTTTTACCCCTTCGCTTACCGCAACCAATATTCCAGACTTCTGTGCTAACTTTTCTCTCACATCGGCGATAAATTTCTCGTTATCAAGAGGTCTTTCACAAAGATAAATGAGGTCTGCACCTGCTCCTCCATTCAATCTGGAAAGAGCGGCACTTGCTGTCAGCCATCCTGCATTTCTGCCCATAATTTCAACAATGGTTACAGCCGGAACGTTAAAAGCGCCGATATCTGCTGCCAGCTCTGAGACGGTTGTGGCAATATATTTCGCCGCCGAGCCAAAGCCTGGGCTGTGATCTGTCAAATTCAAGTCATTATCAATCGTTTTTGGCGCTCCTATGATAACGAAATCATGTAAATTGCGTTCACAGTACTGTGCCAGCTTATCAACCGTATCCATGGAGTCATTGCCGCCTATATAGATGAAATATTTAATATCATTCTGATAAAAGGTCTCTACTATCTTCTGATAAGGTTCATCTTCGATACGCCAATCCTTCATCTTATATCTACAGGTTCCAAGCGCTGAAGATGGTGTAAAGGTAAGTGTATCCATTGCTTTGCTGTCTTTGATAACCTCGGCCAAATCAATCAGCTCATTGTTAATTGCTCCTTCAATGCCATTCTTAGCACCATACACCTTGTCCACTTTACCACTTGCACGAGCACCTTGTAATACTCCTGCAAGAGTCGCATTAATCGCAGCGGTTGGACCGCCTGACTGAGCAACTAATAAATTATTCATTCCTTGTCCTCCTTAGAAAAATTTGCACAAGTTATTAATCTTAAACTTGTGCATTTTTCACCCTC
>JAEWMZ010000184.1 GCA_023392995.1 Bacillota bacterium | reverse complement strand
CCTGGCTCTTTTGATCTGTCAAGTACAGTGATCTTCTTAACAGTTGCAGGAATTGCATCGATTAAGTGCTTTGTGCTGAAAGGACGATATAAACGAACCTTTACAAGACCAACCTTTGCACCATTTGCATTCAAGTAATCAATGGTTTCTTCAATTGTATCATTAACAGAACCCATAGCAACAATGATCTGCTCTGCATCAGCTGCACCATAGTAGTTGAATAACTGATAGTTTGTACCAAGCTTGGTATTAACCTTTGCCATATATTCTTCTACGATAGCAGGAACTGCATCGTAGTATGTATTACATGCTTCTCTTGCCTGGAAGAATACGTCAGGGTTCTGAGCAGAACCTCTGAGTACCGGATGCTCAGGATTTAATGCGTTGCGACGGAATGCATCAACTGCATCCATATCAACCATATCCTTAAGATCTTCGTACTCCCAAGTTTCTATTTTCTGAATTTCGTGGGAAGTTCTAAAGCCATCGAAGAAATGTACGAAAGGAACTCTGCCCTTAATTGCTGCTAAATGAGCTACTGCACCTAAGTCCATAACTTCCTGAGGATTGCTGCTGCCCAAGAATGCAAAACCAGTTTGACGACATGCATAGATATCAGAGTGATCACCAAAGATGGATAAAGCGTGGCTTGCTAACGCACGAGCAGACACATTGATAACGCCCGGAAGTAACTCACCTGCAATCTTATACATATTGGGAATCATAAGTAATAAACCTTGTGATGCTGTAAATGTAGTTGTTAAAGCACCAGCTGCTAAAGAACCATGAACAGTACCTGCTGCTCCTGCTTCAGACTGCATCTCAACTACCTTAACTTCCTGTCCGAAAATGTTCTTTCTGCCATCAGCTGACCACTTATCAGTCACTTCTGCCATAACGGAACTAGGAGTAATCGGATAGATTGCTGCAACATCGGTAAACGCATAAGAGACGTGTGCCGCTGCGGTATTACCGTCCATTGTTTTCATTTTCCTTGCCATTGAAATGTCCTCCTTAAAATTTTAACCTGGTTTCTGTGATAAAGTATCACACGTACAAAATGAACACGCCTGTCCTTATGTTAAAATTTTATCATATCGAACTGTATTCACCTTGTGCGTGGGGTACTTTACTCACCTAAACAACGAAATTTCTCACATTGCAAATGCAGACCCAAGAGCCTGCCTATCCAATATGGAACTTAAAAATTCCTGCCTTGTAAGAATTTGGTTGCTATAATAAACCAAATTGATGAGAATCTATATAAGTTTTTTATTCATCAATTCATAATTATAACACATGGTAAAATATTTGGGAACAGAAAAAATGTCTAATATCATAAAAAACTTGAAAAAAATTGTTAGTTAAACTGCTTCAAAGTAATTTTTTGGCCGTCGTTTCATAGTTTTAATTCGTAGTATACATTTCTTTACATTTAACGGTATCTTTTCCCATCATGCAATAGAGATGGTATCATCCTCTTTTGAATAAAAATATACTTGATTCGATAATACTTCTTCATTTGCCACCTGATTTTGATTTACATCAACAACCATATCGCGTAAAAGTTCTTTATCTATGGAAGAATGATTGGGAATAAGAATCACTTCATGAATACTGCTCGGAAGAATGAATAGATCTGATTTGAGATGGTTTGAGAAATTCTTAAGAACATCGTTATATAACAAACATGTAGCACCATTAATCCCTTGTGAATTTGTCAGTACATACATCCTTTTTGAACTTTCTTTACTCTGGATTATCTCATTCATAATATCATCTGAATAATCTACATCATTTCCATTACTTTCATTCATCATCTTACGAATCACTTCAGCCATGCTTCGGATTGTCGGCGGAAATTGAATTATTGTATTCTCAGCTGCCAGTTGTTCCAGCTCTTCCAGTGTTACCTTCCAGTTCGTAATATGCTCATTTGTAATTCTTATGGTTCCGATACCATCCTGTCCGTGATGCACCAAGCAATGAAACGTGATTGCAAAATCCAGAAACAAAAGATGCGGTATTTTTTTAAGAAGATTTTCATTCTGTTCCCGATTGATTAAACGGTAAACTATGTTTTTCTTAACTGCTTCAAAGGAATAATCAAAATCCTTATCCACTATCGGTGCTTCGCAATTGTGGTAGATCGTACACAATCGTTTTGTAACTTCCTCCATGCTAATTCCATCAAGATATGCCTCGTAATAGGGCTGTAAATAGATATTAGGTGCAAAGCTTTTTCCTTCCTTTAACAATATCAGACTATCCAACTCCAATGAATTATTCTTGGTTACCTTACAAATTTGAGCGGTATAATCTTTTCCCATCCTTGCCTTAACCATTTCCATAATATTTGCTATAAATGAGTTATAGCTACAGTCAGTTTCTTTTAGTACCTCCAGCATATAAAAATACTTCCTCCTTAAAAAATATATTTTGAGATAACTGTATGTTCAGGTCTTTCTATCATTATATGGACGGCAGATATCTGCAAAATTTCGTAATGGGTTTTATAATCTTTTGAAAAACTAGGATCCTACACTGATGCACAGACATAAAAAGAATAAGGTTTGATAGAGAAATTTTAACAAAAAAGCCTGCAAATAGCAAGCTTTTCCAATACATATTTTTACATAAATTTTTTTAATTTTTTTGTTCATTATGACTGATCCTGTTGCTTCATCTGTGAAAATGGCCGATTTAAATACATTATTTCATTTCTTGGCGTTTTGTATACTTAATGCAAGCAACACCTGAGCAGGGGCATAAAAAACCCACATTAAGATCGAAGAAAACTCATAAAGAACGGAGTACATACTCCATGGCATCTCGATAAATCCTGTAATATTAAATAAACCTACATTAATATCACACAGCAGGAACAATAACATGCCCAGAGCAAATATCCTAACATTTTTACTGGCTGGATAGCTTACTGCTACTTTTATTGCGGTAAGGGTATTTATCACAATATTGATAAAATAAAATATGCTCACGACCATTAAAGGCTCTGGTTTTACACCAGCAAGTGTTGTAATGCTCAAAATCAGGAAGCTTATCACCAGCTGCAGCAGTATTCTCCTAATAAAGCTATTACAAATACGCTTATTGCCGGCATCCCCACGATCCTGATACTTCTCCAGGCTGATACGCAGACCATATAATTGCTGAACAATGATAAATGTAAGTACCCCATAAAAATAAACATCTAATATTAATATCAGTAGATCTGAAATAACTGTAAAAAACATAGCTGCCTTCATGATAGAAAGAATGCTTTTGTCAGCGCTTTCTTTTACGAAAAGCGCATAACAAAAGCATCCTATGATAACCATAAATTTAATATAGCTGGATATTGTAACATTGCGGTGGGTAAAATCCAGAAATAGAAATGCTATGTACAACATCAATTGAAGGATAACAAATAAGATTCTTCCTTTCCTTGATCGCATTACCATACCATAATCTCCCACTCATTTTTATGTTTATTCTGGTCTGAATATTTCATCCGGTTGTTCTACGGTAATCTTCAGCATCTCAATCGCCAATTCCTGAGGAACAGGCTTACTGTATAGAAAGCCCTGCGCTTTATCGCAATTGGATTCTTTGAGGAATAATTCTTGATCAAAATTTTCTACACCTTCAGCAATTACATGTAAATCCAGGTTCCTAGCCAAGGTTATGATTGTTTGAATAATCTTTTGATCACTCTTGTCAACCATTACGGTATTTAAGAAGCTTTTATCAATTTTCAAATTACTTACAGGCAACATTTTCAAGTAATTCATCGAAGAATATCCGGTACCAAAATCATCCAAGGAAAAATTCACACCTATTTTTCTTAATTCCTGTATTGTAGATATCGTATAATCAATATCATCCAAGGCTATTGTCTCTGTAATCTCCAACTCTAGATGCTCAGGATTGATGCCTGTTTCTTCAATCACATCATAAACCTGCTTTACAAAATCCCTGTCTTTAAACTGTCTCGCAGAAATATTCACCGCCATTGTAATCTCCGGGTAATCTTCCGACCATATCTTTAATTGCTGACATGCCGTTTTTAATACCCATCTACCAATGGGTACAATGAGTCCGGTGGCTTCTGCCAGATAAATAAACTCATCCGGATAGACAATTCCTTTCGTCGGATGATTCCAGCGAATCAGTGCTTCATAACCCACTGTCTTTTTCGTCTCAAGATCCATCTGGGCTTGATAATAAAGAATAAACTCGTTCCGTTCCAGTGCCTTACGAAGCTGGGACTGTATTTCGATTTTTTCTGTAAGCTTTTGGTTAAAAGAGTAATCAAAATAGGCATGCGTATTCTTTCCGTTTTCCTTTGCCACATACATAGCCGAATCCACATTTTTGATCAGTGTCTGGGAGGTTTTACCATCCTTAGGAGCTAATGCAACACCAATGCTCACTGTTACAAAGTATTCCTTTGTCGATAATATGAAAGGGTAGCTAAAAACGTTCTTTATCTTTTTAATCTTATCCTCAAAGATTAAGGTATCTTGTAAGTTTTGAGTAAGAACTACAAATTCATCACCGCCAATACGAGCCAGATAATCATTTTCATCCAATACCTGCTTCAGACGATAGGTTACATCGATTAATAGTTCATCACCATAGGAGTGCCCAAGTGAATCATTGATATTTTTGAAATTATCGATATCAATATCCATCAAGGCAATGGTTTCTTCACTTCGCAAAGTTAACATCACGTTGTCTAACATTTCTGTAAACGCTGTGCGGTTGGGTAATTCTGTTAAATAGTCCGTGTACGCTAGCTTTTTCATGCTTTCCTTGTTTTTATTCAGTTCTTCATACTTACCTGTCA
>JAEWMZ010000146.1 GCA_023392995.1 Bacillota bacterium | reverse complement strand
TGAAGGGGTTCAAAAATACGAATATCTCTGAGATTACAAAAATGGCAGGTATGGCGACTGGGACCTTTTATAATTACTATTCCTCAAAAGAGAAACTGTTTATGGATATCTTCTTAGAAGAAAATGCGAAATTGAAAAAAGATATTTTGGAAGCGGTTGATTTAGACGCCGACCCGATGGAAGTTATGCTGGAGATGATATCTTTGAACAAAACTGGGATGGAATCGAACCCCATTTTGAAGGAATGGTATAACAGTGAAGTCTTCAGTAAGATTGAACAAAGCTATAGAGAAGAAAACGGGATTGATGGCGTGAAATTTCTTTACGAAAGCTTTATAGAGATAGTAAAGGAATGGCAAGAAAAGAAAAAAATACGAAACGATATCGATGCAGAAGAGATTATGGCAATTTTTTCATCCATAATAAACATTGATACGCACAAGGAAGAGATCGGCCTAAAATATTTTCCGCAAGTTTTGGAACATATAGCCGAATTCGTAATGAGGGGGCTGACGAGGCTTCCCTGAACGGGAGCTAAAAAACTTATAAAACGTGAATTAATTTGGTACGAGCGGTTGTGAATTAAAGATGGCCGAAGTAAATAATTTGATAATAGAACGGAGGATTTTTATGAAGATTTTAGTTGTATCATATACATTTACCGGTAATAATGAAAGGTTAGCAAAAAGCGTAGCCCAGCAGTTTATAGCAGAGCACCTTATCGTTGCGGAAACGAAGCCACGTAATACGGGAGTAATTGCTATGGATATGATCTTCAACAGAACACCGAAGATATCAGTGCAACCGAATATATTGGCGGATTATGATCTAATCCTTTTCTTTGCCCCAATATGGATGGGGCAGGTAGCCTCACCACTTCGTGCTTATTTAAAGGAGCTAAAGGCAAATTCAACGAAATATGCTTTTATCTCTATAAGCGGCGGAGCAGATGGAGGGAATCCAAAGCTGCGAAGCGAGCTAAATAAAAGAGTTGGAAGAGAGCCGCTAGCGCTGATTGATCTTCCTATAACAAGCCTTCTTCCTTCTAATCAACCAGCAGATCGAAAGGATACCTCAGCCTATCGAGTTGATGAGAAGGATGTTGAAAAACTGACAGATACAGTTTTAAAGACATTGAAAGAAAAGATTTAACAATATTAATTATAACAGGCTTGAGAGCTTCGTTCCTATAACGGCAGAGCTCAATTCGAGAGCAAAAAATGCAAGAATTATGAAATTTACTTGAACTTGATTTAATGATATGATAAAATGAGATATCAAATTTTGGAAGGAGTGAGGGTATGATTAAATTAAATAACAGCATTTTTAATGTAGTTAATTATCATATTCAACTGCTTCTCTTTGAGGACATCGGAAATAATAGATTCTACCGGGCTAATTAGGTTATTTTTTAGTAATAACTTAATATGTTCATTATTTTACCGTACCTGACACCCTGAAGCAGATTCTTGCTGCTCCAGGGTTTTTTTATGTCCCGAAGCAGCCTATAGGAGGCGTTCATATGAAAAAAATAAAATAAGAATGAGGTTCACCTCAGTGTAATTCGAAAAAAATAATTCAAAAATAAAATGAAATGGAGAAATTATAATGTCAAAGAATATTTTAGAAGAAGCAGTGTGCTTAAAGCAGTATATTACAGAAAAAGATTATGAGGAATTAAAGGAACTTGAGACGATATGCACAGAAAAGGAGAAAATTAGTTTAAAACTGGAGTTATATTACAGACTAAATCAAAGCAAATCTACAGAATTGGGAATGAATAAAATAAATGAATTCTTATATTATATCGACGGTAAATTGGTGTCGTATCTAGGCATTTCATCCTTTAGTGCCAATATAGCTGAAATCAATGGTATGACCCATCCGGAATTCAGGAGAAATGGATTGTTTCGGAAGCTATTTCAGCTTGCTATGGAGGAATGCCATAAGAGGGAGTTTAATCAGGTATTGCTGCTAACGGATGACAAATCTGCGACTGGTACGGCATTTATTCATACGACTTCCGCAGAATATGATTGTTCGGAGTATCGAATGAAAGCGGTTTATAGCCTGTCATCGCCTATGGCGGAGACTATTACCTTGAGAAAAGCCAGTCAAGCAGATACGAAAGAGATAAGCAGGCAAAATGTGATATATTTTAATGATAAAGAAATCACAGAAGATAATTATTCTATTGAGGAAGATGCACTTAGCAGCACCTATATGGTGGAACAAAAGGAGGTAATAATCGGAAAGATATGCATTGAATATTCCAATAGTACCGCTTATATCTTTGGCTTTGGTATATTGCCGGAATTCAGGGGAATGGGTTATGGAAGAGCAGCATTAACGGCTGCAATGAAGATATGTCATCAAAATAATTTTAACGAAATTGAACTTGATGTAGCGTGTAAAAATAATAAGGCACTAAACCTTTATACCTCCTGCGGATTCGAAGAACAGTCTGTTATGAATTATTATTGCATTCCATGATTGTAGTTTGAAGGAGGCTTTGGTTCACGTCCGATGTTTGAAATTAACCGAAAGGAGATGATTCTATGGAATTTACATTAAAGGATATACAGACAGCACACAATAAATATACAGGGCCGGATTTTCCAAAACTGATTCAAGAATTTAAACGGATGGGCATGGTTGCTAATATCTATGATTTAAGCGGAGGAATGACCCAGTACGTGGATAAACTTGGTAATCGTCTTGAAAGTCAAGGGGTGGAAAATAAGTTGTTAGTTGCAGATTCTCCAAATGTGAAAGAGGCCAGAGCTGCATTAAGAAGAAATCAGGCGGGAACATCAGATTTTCCAACCTTCTGTCAGGAGATGGCTGAGGCAGGCGTTTATAAATGGATTTCGGATTTGGAGAAGATGACCTGCAGTTATTTTGACTTACAAGAGAATGCAATTATCGTAGAAACAATACCTTCTAAGTAAAAAGAATATTGCTTTGATAGCAGCAGTCGATATCATACACATATTTATTTTACTATTGAGGGGACAGATTTTCTATAGGGCATGGTTATGTTTTACTTAGGTAATTGCAAAACTCATTAAGTGAAGCTATAGTATCTGCTGTATACAATTGCAAAAACTATATTGTTTCGTAATTGCCTATATGTTTTACTATTAAAAAGGGGAGTGTCACTTAGCACTCCCCCCTTTTTATAGAACCAGATGATGCATCCAATTATTTGTTGTTGTTTTGATAATTGTCTCCATTAAGGCCAAACACTGCCCGGGCACTTTCAGCCTGAGGGTCATGCTTAATATGCTTGGAATGAAAGGTTCCGTCTTCCTTTTTTTTATTCTTTGTACTTTTCATTTTATTATTACCTGCCATGCTGGGCGACCTCCTGATAAATGATAAATGGTATATTCCTTAGTATTGCTGCATTCTCTAAAACTAATTCAT
>JAEWMZ010000322.1 GCA_023392995.1 Bacillota bacterium | reverse complement strand
ATTAAGCCAAACTGTGTGCTTGGCCTTGCAACCGGTTCTTCGCCCTTAGGCACTTACAAGCAGTTAATTGAATGGTATAACAAGGGTGATATTGACTTTTCTCAAGTGAAGACAATTAACCTGGATGAATATAAAGGATTGTCCAAGGATAATCTCCAAAGCTACTATTATTTCATGTATGAGAATTTTTTTAAGTCCATTAACATTGATTTAAAAAATGTAAATATACCCAATGGCTTAGAGGAGGATACAGAAAAAGAGTGCCGCCGTTATGATCAGGTGATCTCCTCTTTAGGTGGTGCAGATTTACAGCTTCTTGGATTAGGTAACAATGGTCATATTGGATTTAATGAACCGGATGGTGATTTTAAAAGAACAACCCATTGTGTTGAATTAACCCAAAGCACCATCGATGCCAACGCAAGATTTTTTGATCGTACCGAGGATATCCCCCGATATGCTTATACCATGGGAATCGGTAATATTATGGAAGCCGAAAAAATTGTAGTAATTGTCAGCGGAGAGGGGAAAGCCCGTATCCTGAAGGAAGTGATTGAAGGCCCTATTCTTCCCTCTGTTCAGGCATCCATCCTTCAGCTTCATAAGGATGTAACCATTGTAGCCGATCAGGCTGCCCTATCCTTATTATCGAAATAAGTCAGGAGGTTATAACATGATTATTAAGAACTCTCTTGTATTTACAGAAGCATGCAGTTTTACGAAGGAGGACATCTACATTGAAGAAGATCGCATCTCTACTTCTTCCGGGCTGGATAACGATATCCTTGAAGCGGAGGGTCTCTATGCCATACCGGGTCTGACCGATATTCACTTACATGGCTGTGTCGGATATGACTTCTGTGACGGAACCCCGGAGGCTGTTCAGGCTATTGCTGACTATGAAAGCAGACAGGGCATTACAAGTATTGCACCTGCAACGATGACCCTTGGATATGAAGAGTTAACAAAGATATTTAAAAATGCGGCTTCTTATGAAAACAAACAGGGTGCAAGCCTTGTGGGCATTAACATGGAAGGCCCCTATCTAAGCTATGAGAAAAAGGGAGCTCAGAACGGAGCTTATCTAAAGCATCCTGACCTGGAACATTTTAAAACAATGCAAAGGCTCTCCAACGGACTGATCAAGTTAGTCGCCATAGCGCCGGAAGAAGATGGTTCCATGGATTTTATCAAAGCAGTTAAAGACGAAGTGGTTGTCTCCGTAGCACATACAACCGCTGATTATGATACTGCTTCCGAGGCCTTTCGGTGCGGTGCAAGCAATGTAACACATCTGTACAATGCAATGCCAGCCTTCACCCACCGGGCACCCGGTGTTGTCGGTGCTGCAATGGATGCAGAGCATGTGAAGGTAGAGTTAATCTGCGATGGAGTACATATCGCTCCCAGTATGGTTCGTGCAACCTTTAAAATGTTTGGAGATGACCGTATTATTTTAGTCAGTGATAGTATGATGGCCACCGGGTTAAAGGAAGGCGAATATTCCTTAGGCGGTCAAAAGGTATTTGTAAAGGGGAATAAAGCAACCTTGGCGGATGGAACCATAGCAGGCTCTACCACCAATCTCATGGCCTGTATGACCACTGCCGTAGCCATGGGTATCCCTTTGGAAAGCGCAGTGAAATGTGCGGCTATCAATCCTGCAAAACAGATCGGAATTTACGAGCAGTATGGAAGCATTTCTCCTGGAAAATACGCTAATATTGTATTGCTGAACCAGGATTTAAGCATTAACCGGATCATTCTTAGAGGCAAAGTGATATAGCCAAATTTTTATACCTTAATCAAATGAATGCCTATGCTGAAAAAATTAATGGGATTGAGCGTATCACAATGAATGTGAACGATGATCAAGCTGGTTAAACCTGTTTGATCATCGTTCACAGCTTTATTCAATAATTACTCCATTAAGAAATTGTTTCTGATGATCCCTCGCATATCCGTCCTTTAATACCTCAAAGGTAGTCAAGTCCGCTTCCAATAGAGTGCCTCTTCGAAATACTTTTCCTCCTGTAATATCGCCGCTGCAAAAGCGGACTAATTTATTCCTTCTATGTTCTCCTGTGTTATATTCACATAGGGTATATCAAGAATGGCTGAATTTTGTATATAACCCTCAAGCCACCTATCATATTCATCGCGGTCGATGGGATTCTTATACTCATACTCTCCCTCCTTCAAAATATAATAAACAACACCATCCTGATCAAGGTCTTTCTCCTTAGGAAAAGAAGTTCCATCATAGCCCGTCTCTGCAACCGATTTATTCCATGAATCCACCATCGCAATATTGTGATAGGCATCATCCTCGGGGTCATACTGGTAGAGGCTGTATGGCCAGAAGTCGTCTCCTGACGGCACATCCGTTTTATGTGACAGAGGAGCTTCCAAAATGCCATTTTTATAATAGGTGAATCCGGGGAAATCCAGTATTTGCTGTCTTACGGAGCTGGTACTGCTGTCAAAGGCATAGACGATCTCCAGCATACCTGGCATGGACGCATCGTTATATCTTATGAGTAATTCCTCCTTACCGTCCTGATCCACATCATATATTGCAAACTCATTCTTTGTCATGTCACTGAATTCATTCCAATCCAGGGGCTGACCATCCGGTAAGGAATGCTGTTCATTTATTCCGATAAGAGCTGTCTTAAAGGCTTTCCTTGCCGCCGCCGCTTCTTCTCCACCTTGCAATGCCTCATTGGTTCCCTGCTCTGTCTCAAACTTTATGGTCTCTGTCACTGAGGGAGCCTTTTCTTCTTTCTTTGGTTCCTCATCAGGATTACTCTGGTTGTTCTCGGTTTCATTCATTGCTGCTGCCGGTGTATCGACCTCCTGAGGAGCCTTTGCTTTGCAAGCTGTCAGAGTTCCAACCAGCAACAAAAATAACACCCTGCTTCCATACCTCTTGATACTGCCTCTTATTGTCCTTACTCTCATGTCCGATTTTCTCCTATCTCTTCAATAGTGCCTTATTGTATAATTGCTAAGCTAGTTACAATTATACAATGAAGCTTAATATAACGTATAATAGTATATACTTTCCAGCATTATTTGTATATAGATCGATAGAATAGTAAGGATTTATTAATAAATACATGGACAGTCAAACGTTTTAATAATAAAAAATGATTATCCTAACTATGTCCAGATCTAGGATAATCATTTTTTTCCAGCTTCAGGGCAAGCATAAGTTTAAACATATGTTTCCTGCTTACTGTCTATTTTCAAACTATATTTTATTATAGTTTCATCCCTAAGCCTTACCAAATTCAGAAAGCTCCAACCCAGGATTACGCTCCTGTGCCATCTGAATACTCCAGCGATTCACAAAAATAAGTAATGGATTCCCTTTTAAGTCCTTAATCTTCTTCGTATCAGAAGATACACTAAGCTTACTGACATCAATGTTCTTATTCTCAATCCATCTGATATATTCATATGCCAAAGTCTCCATACGAATCTCCACACCATACTCCGACTCCAGGCGGAATTTTAATACATCAAACTGAAGGACACCTACAACACCTACAATAATCTCTTCCATACCTGTATTATATTCCTGGAAGATCTGAATCGCACCTTCCTGTGCAATCTGGGTGATTCCCTTGAGGAACTGCTTTCTCTTCATGGTATCCACCTGGCGGATTTTCGCAAAATGCTCTGGGGAGAAGGTCGGTATTCCCTCATATTCGAACTTCTGATCAGGCATACATAGGGTATCACCGATAGAGAAAATTCCCGGATCAAAGACACCAATAATATCTCCCGCGTAAGCCTCCTCAATAATCGTTCTCTCCTGCGCCATCAGCTGCTGCGGCTGGGACAAACGGATCTTTTTGTTCCCCTGCACATGGTTCACTTCCATACCGGCGGTGAACTTACCTGAGCAAATTCTCATAAAAGCGATACGATCTCTGTGAGCCTTATTCATATTTGCCTGAATCTTAAATACAAAGGCAGAAAATTCATTGGTCAGCGGATCAACGAGTCCCTCTGTTGAGGTTCTAGGCAAAGGTGAGGTGGTCATTGCCAGATACTGCTTCAAAAATGGCTCTACACCGAAGTTGGTTAATGCGGAACCAAAAAATACTGGTGTCAATTTACCGGACAGCACCTCGTCAATATCAAATTCACTGCTGGCACCATCAATTAATTCAATCTCCTCGGACAAAATCTCATGATTTTGTTTTCCAATCAGATCATCCAGACTAGGATCACCCAGTTCGACTTCAACCGTATCAACCTCCTTCATACCATTATTCGCCGCATAAAAGCGGGAAATATGCTTGGTGGTACGGTCATAAACACCTTTAAAGTTCTTACCGGAGCCGATTGGCCAATTCATAGGACAGGTGCGAATACCCAGCACTGTCTCGATATCGTCCAGCAATTCAAAGGTATCTCTGGATTCCCGGTCTAATTTATTAATAAAGGTAAAGATCGGAATATTACGCATAACACAAACCTTAAATAGCTTCTTGGTCTGATTCTCAACACCCTTGGAAGCATCAATTACCATGACCGCAGAATCTGCTGCCATCAAGGTACGATAAGTATCCTCCGAGAAGTCCTGATGTCCCGGTGTGTCTAATATATTAATACAATAATCTCCATAATTAAACTGCATGGCTGAAGAGGTAACTGAAATACCACGCTGCTTTTCAATCTCCATCCAGTCCGATACGGCATGCTTATCTGTTTTCTTACCCTTTACGGAACCTGCTAAATTGATGGCACCTCCATAAAGCAGTAATTTCTCTGTTAAGGTTGTTTTACCCGCATCCGGGTGAGAAATGATCGCAAAGGTACGTCTTTTCTTAATTTCATTCGCATAATTACTCAAAGTAATTCCTCCAAACT
>JAEWMZ010000105.1 GCA_023392995.1 Bacillota bacterium | reverse complement strand
CATAAAACGGTAACTTGGAGGATGGAATGAGCGATCAAATGAGGCCGATGCCCTTTCTAGATTTATTGGGACAGGCAATGACAGAATATAAACAGAAAGGAAGTATGTTCTATGTACCGCTTGCAGGAATAAGTCCTTTGCTCAAAAAAGTGCATCTGGGCAAGAGACTGGCGGAATCTCCGATTGGACCTGCGGCAGGACCTCACACCCAGCTGGCACAGAATATCATCGCCGCCTATGCCGGTGGTGCCAGATATTTTGAATTGAAGACTGTACAGCTTTTACATGGGGAGGATTTGGGTATTATAAAACCCTGCATCTATGTCAATGGCGAGGAAGCTTATAATACAGAGTGGTCCAGCGAGCTTACCCTGGAACAGGCCTTCGAGGAGTATGTAAAAGCCTGGTGGGTACTAAAGCTGTTGGTGAAAGAATTTGACCTCGGTGATGAGGAGGGTTTCGTCTTCAATATAAGTGTCGGCTATTCGCTGGAAGGGATTATGTCACCTAGAATGGATTATTTTTTAGAAAGAATAAAGAATGCCGCAGCAACGGACTGTTTTCAATTATGCAGGAAGGTGGCTATGGAGCATCTGACGGAATTTAAGCAGGTTACGAGAGAATATGTTGAAACGATGGATGCGCACATCTGTGATACGGTTACCCTGTCTACTATGCATGGCTGTCCGGTGGAGGAGATCGAACGTATTGTAGCTTATTTGCTGGTGGAGAAAGGGTTCAGTACTTATTTAAAATGCAATCCAACCTTGCTGGGACAGGAGGCTATAAGTGAGGTCTTTCACCGTATGGGCTATGAATATCTATCTTTCCCAGATGAAATGTTTCGGGAAGACTTAAGCTTTGAAGCCGCTGTTGATTTAATCAAAAGGTTAATGGCGCTTGCAAAAAAACAACAGCTGGAGTTTGGAGTGAAATTGACCAATACCTTTCCGGTTCATAACTCCAGTCAGGAGCTTGCCGGTGAGCTGATGTATATGTCAGGATCCTCCCTGTATCCCATAGCCATTGGTGTTGCAGCCAAGCTGGCGAAAGCGCTGGGTGAGGAGCTGCGAATTTCCTATTCTGGAGGCGCGGATATCCATAATAGCAAGGAAATATATGAAACCGGTATCTATCCAATTACCGTATCCACCTATTTGCTGAAGCCGGGAGGCTATAAGAATCTGAATAAATTAAATAAGGCGGTACAAGGACTGGAACCGAAGGAAGTTCTTGACCTCGCGCTTTTGACAGCATTGGCGGAGACAGCCGGAGCCGATAAGAATTACTACAAGAAGGAATCCGGCAGGAAGAAGGAACGAAAGCCAGGAGACGCCTTACTTTGCACCAGATGTAATAATTGCATTGATACCTGTCCTAACAGAGCCAATATACCCGTTCAAGGGGAGGATTCGAAGTACATTCTCCATCTGGATGCAGCCTGCAATGAATGTGGGAACTGTGCTGTCTTTTGTCCCTCCGGCTATCAGCCCTATAAGGAAAAGTTCACACTTTTTCCAGATGAAATGGATTTTTACCGGAGTGAGAATCCAGGCAGCAGCCGTAGTGGAAAGCAGCAGATTCGCTTTGAAGGAAGGATATATGAAGCGCAGGAGATAGGAGACTCCGCAATTACAGACGGCTTGCTTAGAGCAATTCGAGGCATTCACTGAACGTTGTAAACCCGCTTTGAAGCGGAGCCTGCCACTCAGCACAGAAAGTTTTACACTACAGCTTAGAATAAACTAGAAAAGGTCAATTGCGAAATACACAAGTTGCAGATTTTTTCACACATCAATTGTAGGGTTCTGAGCGGAATTTAGCCGTACCCATTTTGAGCACTTTACAGCATGGAGCGATGAGATTTGCAATCGATATATTAAAATTTTCGCAAAACTTTTATTTTAATAATTGTCTGATGAAACTAGAATTTAAGGAGAATACACTTGAAGAAATTTGATATTGTACATTATGACAGAAAAGAAGGACAAAAAAAATCCCTGGAGCATCTGAATCTGCAGTCAGCAAAAAAAGCATGTCGTTTCCATTCCAGCTTTGATGCCTATGAGGTAACACCATTAGTGAATTTAAAGGAGCTAGCTAAGAATTTAAAGGTGAAGGATATCTATATCAAGGATGAAGCCTTTCGATTTGGACTAAGTGCTTTTAAGGTACTGGGAGGCAGCTATGCCATTGGCAATTATATTGCAGAGAAGCTGGGAAGGGATATCAGTGAACTGACGTATCAAGAGCTGATCTCAGAAGAGGTAAAGAAAGAACTTGGAGATCTGACCTTCATTTCTGCTACGGATGGAAACCATGGACGGGGAGTTGCCTGGACAGCCAATAAGTTAAAGCAAAGCTCTGTGATCTATATGCCCAAGGGCAGCTCTGTGGAGCGCTTGGAGAATATAAGAGCAGAGGGGGCGGATGCATATATCACTGATATGAATTACGATGATGCGGTTCGTTTCGCGAACAAAGAGGCCCAGGAAAAGGATTGGATAATGGTACAGGATACTGCCTGGGAAGGCTATGAGGCGATACCGAATTGGATTATGCAGGGCTATACCACGATGGCTTATGAGGCATATAGGCAGCTGGGAGAAGTCAAGCCCACACATATCTTTGTACAAGCGGGGGTTGGTTCTTTTGCGGCAGCAATCCAGGGTTTTTTTGCAAATGTTTATGGAGAGGAAAGACCAATTACGACGATTGTGGAACCGGATCTGGCAGCCTGCATCTTCCAAACAGCAAGGGCAGACGATGGTAATATTCATCCGGTAACGGGAGAGATGAACACGATTATGGCCGGACTTGCCTGCGGCGAACCGGCAACCATCGGCTGGGAGGTACTGCGAGACTACTCTGATAACTTTGTATCCTGCCCGGATTATGTGGCGGCACAGGGCATGCGTATCCTTGGCAATCCTCTGCCGGGAGACCCAAGAGTGATTGCTGGAGAGAGCGGAGCAGCCGGACTTGGGTTTGTAAGTGAGGTTCTAAGAAATCCTGAGCTAGAGTGGTTAAAGGAAGAATTAAAGCTGACGGAAGATTCCATTATCCTCTTCTTTAATACAGAGGGTGATACGGATCAGGAAAATTATAGAAGGATTGTCTGGGATGGGATACATTCCGCAACCAAAGATAACTAGGGCGTCTGGAACGAAGGGGTTTAAAGCAATTGTATAGAAGCAATTGTATAGAAGCAATTGAATAAAAAGCAATTGTGTTAAAAGTTTTAACGAACTGCGTTTTACCATTAGCTTCAGAAGATAACAAAAGGAGGTTCAAGTATGGATCAGATGCGAGAGAACAAGGTAATTGATTTATGCCAGAGATTAATACAGGCGAAGAGTTATTCCGGGGAGGAAGCACAAGCGGCTGAGGTATTAAAGGATTACTTTCAGGAGATGAAATTCGATGAGGTAATGGTAGATACCTATGGGAATATCATCGGAAAGATAAAAGGAAAGCAGCCTGGGAATAAAATATTATTCGACGGACATATCGATACGGTTCCGGTAGGGGAGGAAAGGGACTGGAGCTATCCCCCTTTTGGAGCTGAGATTCATAACGGTAGAATATACGGACGCGGTACCTCGGATATGAAGGGGGCGGTGGCGGCCATGGCGTGTGCAGCAGCTAATTTTGCAGCCGATACAGATCGGAATTTCGCTGGAGAAATCTATGTTGCAGGTGTTGTTCATGAGGAATGCTTTGAAGGGGTTGCAGCCAGAAGCATCAGCAAGCTGGTACAACCGGATTATGTCATTATTGGTGAGGCAAGTAATCTGAATCTTAAGATTGGCCAGAGAGGAAGAGCAGAGATTAAACTGGAGACCTTCGGTATCCCTGCGCATTCTGCAAACCCTGAGAAAGGCTTGAATGCAGTATATCAGATGATGAAGGTGATTGGAGCCATCCGGGAGCTTGAGCCAACCAGCCATCCTGTGTTAGGAAAGGGAATTCTTGAGCTTACAGATATTAAGAGCAGCCCTTATCCGGGAGCCTCCGTCGTACCGGAATATTGCGCAGCTACCTATGATAGAAGACTTCTGGTCGGAGAGACGAAAGAAAGTGTTCTAAAGCCTCTGGAGGAGCTTTTAGACAGTTTAAAGGCAGAGGATTCAACGTTGAAGGCGAGAATATCCTACGCCGTGGGAAAGGAAAAGTGTTATACGGGAGCAGAGATTGAGGGAGAGCGGTTTTTTCCCGGCTGGTTATTCGACCGGGAGGAGCAGTTCGTAGCAGACATTCAGAAAGAGATGAACGAGCGGGGCTTTACCCCAGAGATTACCCAGTACAATTTCTGCACCAACGGAAGTCATTATGCCGGTGAAGCTGGAATCAAGACCATTGGTCTTGGACCTTCCCAGGAGAATCTGGCTCATACCATTGATGAATACATAGAAATCACACAGCTTACCAAGGTCACAGAGGCTTATTACGCAGTCATGAAGGCACTCCTAAGGTAGACAGCAGGAAAGAAGGTACACATGAAGGTTTTAATACAAGGAGCTACAATTATCGATGGAAGTAACCAGCCCTCCTTTTCGGGAGATATCCTAATCGAGGAGGATCGGATTCGCAAAATTGGAGCAGGACTGCCAATAGAAGAAGGCTGTGAGATCATAGCAGCGCAGGGATTGGTAGCAGCTCCGGGCTTTATTGATACCCATAGCCATAGCGATCTGAAGGTATTGACAGAACCCCAGGTGCTTCCGAAGGTAATGCAGGGAATCACTACTGAGGTGCTGGGGCAGGATGGTATTTCCATGGCTCCTTTACCAAAGAAATATATTGAGGATTGGAGAAAAAATCTGGCAGGTTTGGATGGAATCAGTGATGAGATATCCTGGGAATACGAAACCACAGAAGAATATTTAAAGCTGCTGGAGGAAGCGGCTCTCGGACTGAATGAAGCCTATCTCATTCCTCACGGTAATATAAGAATGGAGGCCATGGGGCTGGAGAACCGGCAGCCGGATTCCCAGGAGATGCAAAAAATGTGTGAAATCCTGCGCCGGGAGTTGGAAGCAGGAGGCATCGGCTTGTCCACAGGTCTAATCTATATTCCTTGCGCATATAGCAGAACACAGGAGTTAATTACATTATGCAAGGTGGTTGCCGAGTATCAGGGAGTCTTTGTGGTTCACCAGAGAAGTGAGGCAGATGATATCCTCCCTTCCATGAAGGAAATTATTCAAATCGGCAGAAAATCAGGTGTCAAAATACATTTCTCTCACTTTAAGGTATGCGGTAAGAAGAACTGGGAAAAACTAGATCAAATGCTGGCACTTCTGGATAAAGCCAAGCAGGAGGGAATACAGGTTTCCTTTGATCAATATCCATATACTGCCGGTAGCACAATGCTCAGTGTTATTCTTCCTCCCTGGGTGCACGCCGGGGGAACGGAAAAATTAATAGAACGGCTGAAGGAGGAGAGAATTCGTACTAAAATCATAGAAGAAATCAATATGGGTCTTCCAGGCTTTGATAATTTTATTAATTTTGCAGGTGTTGACGGAATTTTTATTACGAGTACGGAAACGGAGAAAAACCAAGAACTGATCGGTCTTAGCCTGAAGGAACTCGGAGACCGAAAAGGAAAGGAGCCCATGCAGGCGGTCTTTGATCTTCTCGTAGAAGAAAATAATGCAGTAGGGATGATTAATTTCAATGGTTCTGACCAGGTGCTGAAGCGGCTGATGCAGCGGGAGGAGATGAATGCCTGCACCGACGGCTTGTTAGCTGGAAAGCCTCATCCCAGAGTATATGGGGCATATCCTCGAATCCTTGGAAAATATGTGAGAGAAGAGGGGACCCTTACGCTCGAGGAGGCAATTTATAAGCTGACCTATAAAGCAGTTAAGGTAATGAATATCAGGGAGAGAGGCTTGATTAAAGAAGGCTACTACGCAGATCTTACCCTGTTTGACCCCGAGCAAATTCTTGACAAGGGAGATTATATCGATCCGGTTCAATATCCGTCTGGAATCGAGTATGTCATAGTGAATGGCAAGCTGGTGATAAAGAAGGGTGTACCTACCGGTGCTTTCGCGGGAAGAGTGCTTCGTAGATAGTGGTTATTGCGATGTAAAGTGTCCAAGAGGGCACAGCCAAAATTCGTTTGGGAACCAGTATTAGAGGAGTTAAAATAGTAGCATTATTACCTGAGATCACCTAAAACAAGAAAGAATGGAGGTTTATGATGTATCAATTTTACATTAATTATCAGGAATATAAGGTGGATGAAAATAAAAACCTTTTAGAATATATAAGAGATACACTGGATATTACATCAATGAAAAATGGGTGCATGGAAGGCTCCTGCGGAGCTTGTATGATTCTGGTGAATGGTAAGGCTGTCCGTGCCTGCCTGCTTACAACCCAAAAGGCGGATGGGAAGGAAATTCTGACGATGGAGGGCTTATCCCAGCGGGAAAAGGATGTCTATTCTTGGGCATTTGCAGAAGCAGGAGCGGTACAATGCGGATTTTGTATACCCGGTATGGTGATCAGTGCGAAAGCGTTGATCGATAGCAATCAGAACCCCACAAGGGATGATGTCAAAAAAGCCATTAAGGGGAATCTCTGCCGCTGTACCGGATATGTCAAGATTGAAGAGGCGATTTTGCTGGCCGCCCGGTATCTGCGTGAAGATCGTGAGATCAAAGAGACAGAGATCAGCGGCAGAATTGGGGAACGCAGTCATCGTCCCGATGCAAAGGGCAAGGTTCTGGGAACTGCAAAGTTTGTGGATGATATGAAGGTTCCGGGAATGGTTTTCGGTTCGGCTCTTCGCTCCAGATATCCCAGGGCACTGGTAACAGGGATTAACAAAGAAAAAGCTTTACGGCATCCCGACTGCGTTGCAATTATTACGGCTGAGGATGTGCCGGGACAAAGATATATAGGTCACATCACCCAGGACTGGCCTGCCATGATTGCGATAGGAGAAGAAACCAGATATCCCGGTGATTCCATCGCGCTGATTGCGGCAAGGACAAAAAAGGCATTACAGGAGATCAAGGACCTGATTGAAGTGGATTATGAGGAACGGACGCCCATGCTCCGTGTAGAAGAAGCTTTGGCGGACGGAGCAGCTCACATTCATCCAGAAGGAAATATCTACCGACAGGAACTGATTAAACGAGGGGATGTAGATACAGCCCTTGCTAATTCAGCCCATGTTGTAACGAACACCTATACCACACCTGCTCAGGAGCATGCATTTTTGGAGCCGGAAAGTGCCCTGGCGGTTCCAAACGATGATTCCCTGGTGGTGTATACCGGAGGACAGAGTATATATGATGAATACCGTGAGATTGGCCAGCTGCTTGGAATTCCACAGGAGAAGCTGCGGATTATAAGCGCCTATGTTGGCGGCGGTTTCGGCGGTAAGGAGGATATGATTGTACAGCATCATGCGGCGCTACTTGCCTATCTGTGCAATAAGCCGGTTAAGGTGACACTCACCCGGGAAGAGAGTCTTATGGTGCATCCAAAACGCCATCCTATGCAGATGGAGCTGACCACAGGTTGTGACAAGGACGGCAGATTAACGGCTATGCGGCTTCGGTTACTGGCGGATACCGGTGCGTATGCCTCCCTGGGCGGCCCGGTGCTGCAAAGAGCCTGCACCCATGCGGCAGGACCTTACAACTATCAAAATATTGATATTATCGGTACAGCAGTATATACCAATAATGTACCCTCCGGTGCTTTCCGTGGCTTTGGGGTCACCCAGACGATGTTTGCAACGGAATGCAATATCAATCAATTAGCAGAGAAGGTTGGGCTTGATCCATTTGAGATCAGATATCTGAATGCAATTCGTCCCGGACAATCCCTGCCCAACGGACAGCTGGCGGATGAAGGCACAGGTCTGGTAGAAACACTGGAGGCTGTGAAAGCAGATTACTATGATAATTATGAACGATCCGGAATTGCCTGTGCAATTAAAAACTCCGGCGTTGGGGTAGGAAAGCCGGATACCGGCCGGGTACGTCTTAAAATCGTAGATGGAAAGGTCAGCCTGCGTACCAGTGCTGCCTGTATGGGGCAGGGAATTGCAGCGACAATGAGAGCGATTTGCTGTGAGACCACTGGGTTAAAGGCGGCACAGGTTATCGTATCCATGCCAGATACCGAAATTACGCCTAACAGCGGAACCAGTACGGCATCAAGACAGACAGTAATTACCGGTGAGACGACAAGGCGGGTATCCCTGCAGCTGAAAGAAGCATTACAACAGCATAATCTGGCTGAGCTGGAGGGGCAGGAGTATTATGAAGAGTTTGTTGGAATAACAGATCCCATGGGTTCCGATAAGCCGAATCCGGTCAGTCATCTGGCCTATGGCTATGCCACGCAGGTAGTGATTCTGAATAAGGAAGGAAAGGTAGCGAAAGTGGTGGCTGCTCATGATGTTGGCCGTGCAATCAATCCAACCAATGTGGAAGGGCAGATTGAAGGTGGTGTGCTTATGGGCTTAGGCTACGGACTTACTGAAAACCCTAGAATTGTGAATGGAAAACCCACTGTGAAATACGGAACGCTTGGACTGTTTCGAGCGACGGAGGCGCCTGAGATTAAGACGGTGCTGATTGAAAAGAATAACGCAGAGCTTGCTTATGGGGCGAAGGGAATTGGTGAAATTCCTTTGATACCAACAGCGCCCGCAGCTCAGGCAGCTTATTATAAGTTTGATGGTAAATTCAGGACTTCACTGCCGTTAGAGGACACACCATATTCGTAATATTAACGGAGGGAAACAGATCATTTTTTACTGTTTTAGAATTTAAAGCGTGATTTAGAAGTTTAACAGAGTGATTTAAAAGTTTAACAGAGTGATTTAAAAGTTTTACAACATGATTTTAAAGTTTAATAGTGTGATTTTTGATGATCTATCCGTAGAATAACTATGAGATTTTTTTTAATTAAATGATATTAATTTAGTGGTGTTATTCCAAAAAAGCATACTATGCTACGAATAGTATGCTTTTTTTATCTTTCCTTAAAAGCCGATAAAACAGTAAAATTGTGATGAAATAAAGGTATAATGAAATAAAGATGTTGAGGAAGTGAAGGACAAAAAGCACATTCCCTCGGTCAGTTTGTGGCAGCGCTGTGTACACAAAGTCTGAAAACGTATTTGCAGCGCAGAATTGAGGATATGTATGACCTATTTTGATAATGATGTACAGCAGTTGAAATATGAAGTGCTCAGTGAGATTGCAAAGCTTGCCTTTGATAATTCATTGACAGCGGAGAACCTGCTTGATGTGGCAGCAACGATTGTCCCGGAAGGGAAAGCAAGGATGAGATGCTGCATTTACAAAGAAAGAGCAATTGTGAATGAACGTGTTAAGCTGGCACTAGGAGGAGATCCGAGTAAGCCAAATATGGTAGAGGTACTTAAGATTGCCTGCGATGAGTGCCCCGTGGATGGAATACAGGTAACGCAGTCCTGTCGCGGCTGTATTGCACACAAGTGTGTGAATGCCTGTCCGAAGGACGCTATCACCATTGTGGATCGTCGGGCTGTAATTGATAAAGGCAAATGTGTGGAATGCGGCAAATGTGTTGCTGTCTGTTCCTATAGTGCCATTGTGAAGCATACGCGTCCCTGCGTGAATGCCTGCAAGGTAAATGCCATATCCATTGACAAGGATACGAAGAAAGCCATTATTAAGGATGAGAAATGTATTTCCTGCGGAGCCTGTGTATATCATTGTCCCTTTGGTGCAATTATGGATAAGTCTTATATTACCCAGGCAGTACGAATGCTTCGGGAGTCGGATCAAAATAGGGTATATAAAATATATGCGGTGGTTGCACCCTCGCTTGTCAGTCAGTATGCCAGCAATCCTGAGATAACCATGGGGAAAGTGGTGGCTGCGATGAAGAAGATTGGGTTCCATAGTGTTATAGAGGCAGCGCTCGGAGCAGATATGGTAGCTTCCATGGAGGCCTTGGAGCTGGTGGAAAAGGGATTCCTGACCTCCTCCTGCTGCCCAGCGTTTGTGCAGTACATCCGCAAGAATTATCCTGTAGTTGCTGATCATATATCCCATAATCTTTCACCCATGGCACAGATTGCAAAGGTCATTAAGCAGAATGATCCCAATGGAAAAGTCGTATTTTTTGGACCCTGCGTAGCAAAAAAAGCGGAAAGCCAGCTTGAAAATGTTAAGGAGTATGTAGACTGCGTTCTTACCTTTGAGGAAATGCAGGCAATGTTTAATGCAAAGAACATTGAACTGGAGACGATGGAGGAAGCCCCCCTCGATAATGCTTCCTATTTCGGAAGGATCTTTGCCCGTTCCGGCGGCTTATCTGCTGCGGTAGAGCAGGCATTAAAAGAGCATAAGATTACTCCAGAGCAGTTCACCTGTAAACCCTTGATCTGCAATGGTATTTCAGAATGTAAGACGGCTCTTTTAAAGGCAGGGAAGGGCTTGCTGGCTGAGAATTTTATCGAAGGTATGATATGTGAAGGCGGCTGTATCGGCGGACCTGCCAGTCTGTCTCACAGCTCTAAGGATAAAAATCTGGTGGATACCTATGGACATCAGGCAATTGAAAAGACAATATCCGATGCGATCTCTGTATTTGATCAGGATGTCAAAACGCAATTGCAAATGTAAATGATTTGCAAAAAAGGTAGTTCAGCAATTGTATATTTCTGATAGATAACGATGAAAAGATATAGGAATTTAACAAAAATGAATCGCTTTACGAACTAGGAAATGCAATTACCCCAGGAATATGTTAAACTTGAGATACTTTAAAGTAAGGACGGAGACGGATTACTTTAAGGTATCTATTTTTGTTAGAATAGTGTGAAATGTAGAACATTTC
>JAEWMZ010000061.1 GCA_023392995.1 Bacillota bacterium | reverse complement strand
ATGGTGCTCTGCTTTTTTCGGGAGCCATATCGGCAAGCACATCATATAATTTCAGTCAGGCAATATCTAACTATAGACGAATTGTAATAGTGCTTACCCTTACCAAAAGTATTGAAACTGACACGGCATATGAAATGCAGTTTAGTTTTGCAAGGAACCGGATAACATCCGCCAACGTACAAATGTTGAGCGCGCGTAGAGACGATTCTACAGGGTTTAGTGTGGGCGTATTTATTGCAGATACGAGTATGTATGTAAATGCTATTACTAAGCTATCCGGTGTATCGTCTAGGGCTCTTTGGTGTTCGGTTTATGGTTATATGGTATAAATGCTCATTAAGTACTGTATTGAACCTTTTTCCAAGGCTGAGACCATGTTGATTCTCCTAATATAAACCGGCCTATAAAAAAGTCGTTATTACTTTCTGAGTAGAACTTAACTGTAACGTAACTGTCAGCGTGTTTTGAGTATTCTACATACCCCCAATTTGTTGCGCCCGTAGGTTTGTCGGTATACAACCTGTTTGAATATCCAAAGGCTCCACTCAGTATCCCTTTTGTGTTAATTATATAGGTTATATCATTTAGTAGGTTTGCGCTTTGCCCAGTACTAATAAAGTCGACTATACGTGGTATAAATGCCGATATATAAGTTAAATCAGTGGGAGCCTTGCCCTTTATATCACTTAAATTGCTATTTACGTTGCTTTTTTACTGAAAATCTTTCTCCAGTTCTACCTCAACCCTTAAGAATCTCATTCCAGCTTTCTTTCCAGAGTAACCATGGGATATAGCGCTCAAGACGTATCCAATACTGAATCCAGACCAGTCAGCCAATTCTCTTGACGTATCTGCCACATAAAGTGGCAACTCATATTCATCGGTTTCTACTGCCATGTACAGTTTTTTCTTCATAGCATACAACCCTTTTTTATTTTTTAAGAATAATTGAAATCCACCTTTTGGACCGGATCCGATTTATTAAAGCCACAGTATCCCCATCTTTCTCAATTTCTACATTGCAGTTATACCGGAGAATGGTTCGCCGGAACTTCCTTGCCAATTCTTCGTCTGGCAGGTTATAAATCATATACAGGTTTCCAGCTTTATCAACAACAGGCTTTTTACCCTCACTGATATCACCTTGCCTGCATGGGATTACCGCTCCTCTGGTATGCCTGCCGAAATAGAAAAACAACCAGCCAGCTAACGGCCACTTACCGTCATTCAGAAAGTATGGATCATATCTGGGAATCCACCAAGGTTTCTTTAAAGTGAACTGAACGTACCATTCATAGCATTCCTGCGTTTTAAAATTTACAAAAGCAAACAGGAAAGTTCCTCTATGTCTTTTGGCTAACAATAATTTACGATTGAACATTTATGTATCCTCCAGGGGAACTTTCCTAAGAAACGATTTCTACAGGACAGCCTATCAGCAATTCAATATCAGTCTTCGAAAGCTCAATAGGCTTCCCGATACTCATATCAATTTCTTTACGATCTCCTGAAGTTCCTTTGGCTATCGCCTTGCCCTTAAACGCCATTGTCTCTTCATCAACATATATCCTGAAAAGGCTATATCCATGCGCCCGGCAGAAGCGCAATGAATCAGATAGTATTCTGCTCAATTCCTTATCTTCTTCTCCGAATAATTCCTGGTATGTATAAACATTGTCCGGTGAACGAAAATAAGCCGGAGTAGATACCCACTTAGGAAATTCAGAGAAATAGAATAACCCATTGCTGATCAATGCTTTCAATCCGATATCTGTTCTATATCCTCGTGCAGAAGCCATTCTAAGCAGTCTTTCACTTTCTTCATTTGTCGTAGTGGTTATAAATTTGCCTGTAAGGTCTACCATGATATTCACTCCTTTAATGCAGAAATCATTAACACAAGTTCAAATCCATATGATTATTCACAAACTCAGCTAACAGTTCGTCCGTCTTTTTCTTTTGTGCTGCATAAATCGGATTATAATCTTTCTCGTATCTTTGGGTTTGATATGTAAAAACCTTTGCAGTGTTTAAAACTGGTTTCCAAAGGTTTATATACCACGTTTCGTAAATATCCCGATCCACGGGATCTTCCAAGATTGCAAAACGGTATATCTTAAAATTATGTTTAATGTTATCAGTATGACCATTTCCGTTTATATGACTTCTGATCCTTGAAAGTAAGTGTTCGCTATTGCCAATATACATTAATTCAGAACCAACGTTGTAAAAGAAATATAACCCAGAAGAATATTTGTCCAAATCACGATAATCACCCACATTGTAAAAATTACTCAAAGGCAATTCCGGAAGCATTATCATTTTACAGGTCCTCCCTCTGCTTTAATAATTTATCCAGTGTTGGCCTAGAAACACTAAGTCTCTTTGCAAATTCGGACTTTGTAATCACGTCACCACGGAACAACGAATAATTCTTTTGAAACAGATCTTCGTCAACTTTCTTTTCCTGACCGCCTTTATACTTGCCCTGTGACTTTGCTATGGCAATACCTTCTCTTTGTCGCTCTCTAATGTTCTCACGCTCTTTTTGTGCCACATAGGATAAAAGCTGAAGAACTATATCAGAAATCAATGTTCCAGTTAAATCCCGATTGTTTTCAGTATTAAGTAAAGGCATATCTAAAACATTAATGTTTACATGTTTCTCCTTTGTCAGGATTTTCCATTGCTCAATAATTTCTTCGTAATTACGCCCCAGACGATCTATGGAATGAATGATTAGTGTATCTCCCTCAGAAAGAGATTCAATCATTGCTTTGTAATTTGGCCTGTCAAAATTCTTACCGGATTGCTTATCCATGAAAATCTTATCTATCCCAACTTCTTCCAAAGCCTTGATCTGTCTTGCCTCATTCTGGTCCACTGTAGAAACTCTCACATAGCCAATTTTCATTATAATCTCCTCCGTGTGTTTTTTCTTTTATTATACACGTTTTTGATTATGATTGCAATATGTATTTTCATGTTTAAGAGTATATTTATTGACTTTTTACACTCTATTGATTATGATGTCTATGTGGAGGTGTTCGTATGGTTACTGAAAGAATAAAGCGAATCATGAAAGATCGGCATATTACAAATCAGGAACTGGCAGCATATTTGAATATGTCATCTCAATCACTGGCAAATAAATTCAGCCGTGATAGTTTTTCTGTTGAGGACTTAGTAACTATTCTTGATTTCTTGAATTGTCAACTGGTCATTGAATCCAAACCAGATACCAAAATCATATTTTCTTTAGAAAACAAAGAGGGATAAATAATCTCTCTTTTTCTTTTGTTCTAAAATAATTTCACAAGTCTGATAATTTTACACTGGCCTCTACCTGGTTCCATCAACTTACCTTGATCTCATTAAAGCCTTTTTTATTTTTTCGGAACTCAGGCGGGTAACTGCGCCTAAAAAGCCTTTTCTATAGACCCCCTCCGGGCCTATCTTTCCCCAAGACCAAACACAATGGAGAATGCCAGACACATCGCCTAACAGCGAAATCTATTGTGATATTGCACAAATAATAGGTATGTCTTGCCGTGTAAAATGTGGGTGTACTCTGCTTTTACATTTCAACAAGTAAATATCATTAAATTTTATCTTTTGTGTGGGTAAGTTTAGATATTGTCAGAATATTTGATATGTTAATCTGGTAATTCGTCAGCTGATCCTGGCAGCAGGTCCACTGTGTGAGCCCTGGCTTCTATCTCCTCACGGGTTACTGATATGCGTCCCGTTCCCTCTGCTCCTCTTGGCTGTCCCATGTTCCATCCGTAATGCCGGTTGAGCGCAGGAAGTATTTTCATGGGATTGGAACCGCCAGAAATCAATTTGTTGCTCAAACTTTCTTCTCTTTCGGCGTTAAGCTTTTTGTATATCTCGGAAGCACCAGAAGCGACTTGCGTCTCATTATTGCCCCAAGAATAGAAAGTATCTTGATTAATTCCAGTAAGCTTAGAGAAACCTATAATACTAATCTCCTTGTCATACTCATAACAGAGAGTTATATATACATCACATATATTATTAATAAGATCTATGTTATAAGCATTACTTACTCTGCTATCAATAATTAGTTTAT
>JAEWMZ010000022.1 GCA_023392995.1 Bacillota bacterium | reverse complement strand
CATTTGCGATATGCTATTGTTTGTGAGACTGATTCATAGGAAGGGAGAGAGTGGCATGTCTAATCAGATCTACATTACACACGCTGATAAAGAAATATTAAGCAAGTTAATTGAAGATAGCAAATCAAGTGAGACAAAAAATGATAAATACCTAAAAAAACTAGAGGCCGAGATTAACAGAGCCGTAATTAAAGCTGAGTCCCAGCTGCCAGCCAATATTGTAAGGCTGGATTCCAATGTATTACTGGTGGTGGATGGCTCAGAAGAAGAGGCAACGCTGGTATATCCAACACATGCAAATATTCTGAAAAACAAAATATCAGTTCTGTCTCCCCTTGGGACCGCTATCCTTGGATATAAAGAAGGGAGCACCGTGGAATGGGAGGTTCCGGACGGTAAAATTGAGATATTTATCAAAAAGGTTACATAAAGTAACGTGAAAAATATAAAAAACATAAAAAACTGCTGCCCGTGTTATTAAGTTTTATTAACAACAGAAGCAGCAGTTTTCTATGAAGTCCGCAAGCTGTAATTATTTTTGAGACTCCATGTGGCAATTTTTATAAGCAATCAATATAACATCGTTCTTTGTACTAGCTCCAATATTATGCTCTAATTCTGTGATTTTTTTTAAGTCTTCATCGGATACATCTGCAAAACTATAATCTCTGAACGTACTTTTATCATTTTGATCCATGTTCTCAAACCTCCTAAATAATTATAATTATTTACAATAATTAAATAACTTATTCGGTGGCTGCATTTACTTATCGTTAAAGTTGCTCCTTAATTAAATCTTGCCCCGACACTAATCCAAGCTCTCCTGCACTGGTTTTGCTGGAATTTTAATCTGTACCTCGGTTTCAACTCCGGGGGTACTTTGATAGGATAACCCGTATTCCTCACCAAAAAATACCTGAAGCCGTTTATGCGTATTATAGATGGCAATATTATTCCCGGTTTCCTTGGTTTGATTTCCTAATAGAATCGTCTGAAGATCCTCCGAAGGAATTCCAACTCCGTTATCGGAAACGGTAAATACCATAAGCTCCTCTTCCAGCCAACCCATGATAACGATGTTTCCTTCTTTTGTGTCCTTTGCCAGGATACCATGGAAGATGGAATTTTCAACAATTGGCTGCAGCACCAGCTTCGGTATTTCATAATCCAGCATTTCATCCGGTACATCTACAAAGAAATGAATCTTATCCTCATAACGCATGTTCTGAAGCTGTACATACAGACTGACATGCTCCAGCTCATCCCGCACGCTGACAATATTGTTGCCCTTGCTTAAGGTCAGCTTGTAGAATTTCGATAATCTTTGAACAGCAAGGGATACGTCCGAGGCTTTTCCGCTCTGTGCCATCCAATTGATCATATCCAGAGTATTGTAAAGGAAATGAGGATTGATCTGCGCCTGCAATGCCTTAAATTCTGATAATCTAAGATCCCTTGCGGATTGCTCCTTTTGTACCATTAGCTGATCCAATTGGTCGGTCATGTAATTATAGGTTTCAATCAGCTCTCCAATTTCATCCGTTCCGCCCTTGGTATCCAGATAGGTGGGGATGCCAAAGCGAACACCTTGCATTTGCCCGATTACGGAGGAGATTCGCTTAATAATGGATTGATTTAAATTTAATGCCAGCATCATACCAAGAACTAGAATTGCTAAATAAAAGAAGAGAAATTTATATAGTAAAGCATTTCCCTGTTCCGACATACTGCTGGCAGGAATGGTGGTAATCATGTACCAGTCCGTTCCGGGGATGGTTTTATAGTTACAGTAGACACTGGAATTTGCAAATTTTACCGTTACAAACTTGGTGGTAGTATTAATCTGAGAAGGAACTCTGGAATACTTCAGCAAATAAGTACCAGATAATCTGGTACTTGTAGTTGATACCAACTCTTCACGTTCGTTCAGAATATAGATAACACTTTCCGTAAAGGGAAGGTCTTGTTCCAGAATAGAGTCAATGGTTCGCTGGTCGAAGTAAACCACCAGATACACATAGTAATCATTTACTTTGATGTTGTGAATGATTGCCAGGTCACCATAATGACTGATTTCGTAAGGGGAAAGGTATTTGCTGGGGCAGACTAAGGTTGACTGGTCAGGATTTAAGGCGAGTATACCGTGCCAGTAGGTTCCGGTAGTTTTGGCCTCAGGCTCAAAGATTTCCTCCTTGTTATAGGCGTTGATAGCATTGTAATGCTCATCGTCAATATAGATTTTTACCGTAGAGGCCTTGCTGTTATTGGTTAGGGAGCTGACCATGGTGTAAAAGTCATTCAAACTGGTGAGAAAAGAAGACTTATTAATATAGTCCTTCGGATAGTCACTATAAATATAAGAGATAAAAAAATCCTGGCTCTCGATACTGGAGGCAACCGTTTCGATTTGATTGATGGTGTTTCCAAGAGCGGTCTGAGTCTGAGCGGAAATCACGGCCAGGGACTTTAGGGTATTGTTGGTAGTAATAGCAAGAAGCTGGTTGTAGCTGAATACCGTAATAAAAATGGTGGGAACGATAGCGATCAGCAGATGGGAAAACATAAATTTTGATTTCAATTTCAGATGAAATAAATAGTAATCATAAATCTTAAAAAAAATTCGCTTCATAGGAAAGTCCTTTCAGAGGATTCATTGCTGCAGCAGTCCAAAGAGTATTATCTGCTTAGTTCCTTATCACGGTATTCGGAGGGAGAAAGTCCCACCTCCTTTTTAAAGCTCTTACCAAAATAATTCCCATCGGAGTATCCAACCCGGGAAGAAATGTCGGTAATTTTATTTCTTGGATCAATTAATAGCTGCTTTGCTTTCTCAATACGATACTCAGTAATGTATTGATTTAGAGTTTTACCCGTCTCTGTCTTAAATATCGTGCAAAGATAAGAGGTGGAGAGATGCACGTGCTCGCTGATATCCTTTATGGAAAGAGAATAATCACTATAATGTTTGCTGATATAGTCCCGGATCATAAATATCGTTGGATTCTCCTGGGAAAGGGATTGCAAATTGTTTGTGAATTCATCAATTTTACTCAAAAGCATGAGATGCAGCTCTGTGAGAATATCACAGTTTGAGATTGTCTCCAGCAAACTTTCAGAATCAGCACTGGAGGTTTCTGTTTGCAGCTTGAGATGATATTGAATCGTATTAATCTGCATAAATAGCTTATAGTATACATCCTTAATTGCATTTGCCAGCAGGGATTGGTTGTGCCGCAAGGTCTGGTAAAAGGCTTCTGCCAAAGCTCTGCAATGTACAAGCTCCTTCTCCTGAATAGCTTTTGAGAATTCTTCTGCAAATTCATAGGGATAATTAGCGGATAAAGCGGTGGAAGGACTTTCATAATTAAGTATGCTACCATATTCATAAAAAAATGAACTTTGAAGCAAAATAACTGCAGAGTTATAGGAATGAAAAACTTTGCTGCTGCCAATGACCGTTTTACCAATCGAAAGAAACAAATTGACATCCTTGGGGATCAGCTCCTTAATCTCCCTGGCTATTTTTGTAATAACACTTTCCAGGGGGCGCTCATCGGAAAATAGATGCATCACAAAGACGGATTCCTGCTTAACAAAATGAATCTCGGACATATTACGCCTTGTAACGGCGGAATGGATGTCATTGATAATTGAGGTGATTTCTTCCTCTGCAAAGTTATTTTGAACAGACTTTAGCTTTATGATAAAGGTAGTAAAGAACGTTCTGGGATGAATGATACCATTTAATCCCGCATCTATCAGGGCAGTATCATTTTTACTGCTATATCCGCTTTTGGTCATGTTTTGTGCAAGCTTAGCAGAAGCATCCTTGGCAAAAAGAGCATGGGATTTTTGGTTTACCCGGTGCTGGTGTAGGGTACTCAAGGATTCGGATAAGGCTTCGGTCAACTCTTCGGCGGTAAAGGGCTTCTCCACATAGCGGACGGCCTTTAATTTAATTGCAGCCATAAGATATTCCTTATCCGAGTAGCCGCTCATAAAAATTATGGGGCATTGAGGATTGAGTTCCTGTATCTTTTCAGCAAGCTCAATGCCGTTCATTCTGGGCATACGGATATCGGTTAAAAGAACATCTGGCAGGTGGGTTCTGGCCAGCTGCAATGCATTAATCCCATCGTCTGCCTGGTCAATATGGTCAAAGGGAAGCTTGTCCCAGGAGATGCTGGAGATAAGACCCTCCCGTGTTAATTTCTCGTCATCTACTATTAAGATTCTCATGAATGACTCCTTAGTTTCGTAATATATCTGGTTCATATTGTACCAAATTTCGAGCAGATTACAACTAAAATCAAAGAATTGTAAAATAACCCATATTTTTAACATTATTCCGGTTGGAAGGAAGACAGTAGAAATTTACCCTCAATCAAATGATATTACGATGTGAAAGTAAGAACTGTGATGTTAAGATTATAACTGTGAAAGGGAAAAGCCAGAATAAGCATGCGCTTCGGTCAGTTAGATCATTGGGAAATAGTAAGATCGATAATCGATTAGAAGCAAAGCTTAAGGTGGCCTTGAAAGGAGTAAGAAAATTGGCTGAGGAATACATTCTTGAGTTAAAGGGAATAACGAAGATCTTTCCTGGTGTAAAAGCATTAAACGGTGTACAGTTTCGGTTGAAAAAAGGCGAGATCCATGCATTAATGGGCGAGAACGGTGCCGGTAAATCAACTTTTATAAAGGTAATTACAGGTGTGCATAGACCAGATGAAGGAGAGATCTTCATTGACGGAGCGAAAGTTGAATTAAAAGGACCAAAGGATGGTCAGAGTCATGGTATTGCGGCTATTTATCAGCATGTGACTGCTTATCCGCATCTGAGTGTCACCGAGAATATTTTCATGGGACATGAAAAAGTAAAAGGATGCTTCATTGATTGGAAGCAGATGCATCAGGATGCCCAGGTGTTACTGGATCAATTGAATGCAGACTTTAAATCCACGGATGAAATGGGAAACCTAAGTGTTGCTCAGCAGCAGATGGTTGAGATTGCAAAGGCATTATCCTCTAATGCAAAGATTATTATCATGGATGAGCCGACTGCCTCTCTTACAAAGAACGAATCAGAGAATTTATATCGAATTGCAGAAAAGCTTCGGGACGAAGGCGCATCCATTATCTTTATATCCCATCGATTTGAGGATATGTATCGTCTGGCCTCCAGAGTAACGGTATTTCGAGATGCAAAATACATTGGAACCTATGACGTGGATAAGATCTCCAATCATGATCTGATTACTGCCATGGTTGGTCGTGAAATCACAGATATGTTCCCTAAGCCAAAGATCAAATTTGGCGAAGAAGTCTTAAGAGTGGAAAACCTAAATAGAGAAGGATATTTCAAAAACGTATCCTTCAGTGTCCGTGCAGGTGAGATCCTTGGGCTTACAGGTCTGGTGGGTGCTCGCAGAACAGAAGTAATTCAGACTATCTATGGTGTAGAAAAGCTGGATTCCGGTAGAATCTTCTTAGAAGGAAAAGAAGTGAAGATTCGCAATCCTCAAGACGCAATTAAGTATGGAATTGGCTTGTTAACAGAGGATAGATCCAATCTTGGCTTAATTCAGAGCTGGGGTATCGGAAGAAATATCACCTTGACTGAAATTGAAAAGTATGGTAATAAGTTCTTTACCAATGATAAGGCAGAGCGTGCAGCTGCCAAAGAATTGGCAGAGAATGTAGATACAAAGGCAGTTTCCTTATTTGATAAGGTAAGCACACTATCCGGAGGTAATCAGCAGAAGATCGCTGTAGCAAAGATTCTTGCCTCTGATCTGAAGCTCCTGATCATGGATGAGCCTACGAAGGGTATCGACGTAGGTGCGAAAGCAGAAATCTATGATATCATGGGACAGTTAGCACAGAGAGGATATGCGATTATCATGATATCTTCCGAAATGCCGGAGATTCTCGGATTAAGTGACCGTATCGTAGTGATGTGCGAGGGTAAGGTTACCGGAGAATTATCCAGGGAAGAAGCAACCCAGGAATTAATTCTTGAATTTGCCATGGCGAAATCCCTGAAAGAGGCAGAGAAGAGTGAGGTGCGTAAGTAATGGAAAAGAAATCCTTGTGGAAAACGATTACCGGCTCCCGTGAAGCGAGCTTGGTCATTGTATTAGTAATCCTTTGCATATTCATTGCAAGCAGAAATTCTACCTTCTTAACACCGGGTTCTATCGAAGGTTTGTTTAAGAATTATGCGGTAAACTTTGTTTTAACCTGTGGTATGATGTTAGTGCTTATCATTGGTGGTATTGATATTTCCATCGGTTCCACCCTTGCATTTTCCGGTATGACCGCATCCCTGATCTTAAGGGATTTTCCTGAAACCTCAGTGCTTGCTGCGTTCCTTATATCAATTGCAGTAGGTACGGTATGCGGACTCATCATTGGAGCTATTGTTGCATACGGAAAGGTACCGCCTATTATTTGTACATTGGGTGCCATGAGTATTTACCGAGGGCTGGCGTATCTGATTGCGAAGAATGACTGGGTGTCTGCGTCAGAATTCAGTAAATCCTATAAAGCCTTTGCGCAAAGCAGATATCTTGGTTTTGGCATTATTAATAACCTGGTAGTGATCGTTATTATCTTATTGGTAATCTTCTATATCGTCATGAAATGGACACCAATCGGAAGAAAAGTATATGCAGTTGGCAGTAATGCAGAAGCTGCGCTTGTCAGTGGTATTAAGGTTACAAAGGTTAAAGTGGCTTGTTATACGATACTTGGTGCCTTAGCTGGTTTATCCGGTGCCATGTTCACCTCACTTTATGCATCCTCACAGGGTAACATGGGGGAAGGTATTGAGATGGATGTCATTGCTGCCTGTGTAGTCGGCGGCGTTAGCTTAAACGGTGGTAGAGGTAGTGTGGTCGGAGTATTCTTAGGTACTTTGATTATCTCCATCATTGGTAAGGGACTTCCGATGATCGGAGTATCCCAGTTCTGGCAGAGAGCGATTAAAGGTTTAATTATTTTACTTGCCGTCATCATCAATGTTTTGGTTCAAAGACAGATGGATAAGGCTGCATTAAAGAGAAGGGAGATTTAATTATGGCTGGAAAATCAGGAAGAACGATCATTGCAGAAGAAAAATTCTCCTTAAAAAAATTACTGCTTCGCTGGGAATCCTTCTTAGTAATTATCTTTATCTTAGTAAATATTATGAATGCGAACATCTCAAATAAATATCTGAGTGTTCCAGGGTTATTTAATGCGACAAATTCCTTTTTAAGTATCGCTTTTTTAACACTACCGATGTGTTATATCCTGTTAATCGGTGAAATTGATATTTCTGTTGGTGCTCAGGTAGCCCTAAGTGCGGTACTGCTTGGTATCAGCTTTAATGCCGGCTTACCCATGTGGCTGGCGGTAATTGTGGCTCTGGGTGTTGGTACGCTTTGCGGTTTCATTAATGGGTTTATCGCAATTAAGTTTACCGAGCTGAATCCGATGATTATAACCCTCGGTACCCAGATTTTATTCCGGGGTATTGCGGAAATGATTTTGAAAGATCAGTCCACCGGCGGATTTACTTCTGTAAAATGGTTCTCTAATCTATACTGGGGTAAAATTGGCGGAGTAGTTCCTATCATGTTTGTAATATTTGTCATCTGCGCTGTCATCTTTGGCGTGGTTATGCACAAATCAACCTTCGGCCGCAGAATGTATGCTGTCGGCAGTAATAAGCTGGCTGCAAAGTATTCCGGTATTAATGTTCCGAAGATGCGTCTTACCATCTACACACTGACCGGTCTCTTCTGTGGAATCTGTGCAGTATTTGCATCCTCTCAGATGGGTAGTGCAAGACCAAATGTGGGTGAGGGCTACGAGCTGGATGCAATCGGAATGTGCGTACTTGGCGGTGTGTTAACAGATGGAGGTAAAGGTAACTTTATCGGAGCTATGATCTCCGTATTCCTGTTAGGTTTATTAAAATATGGCCTTGGTCTTGTAAACGTATCCTCCAATATTATGTTGGTAGTAAAAGGCGCATTACTGATCTTCGCCGTAATGATTCCTCACTTGAATCTGGGAAGGTTTTTCAAAAAAAGAGCAGTAAAAGCAGCATAAAAAGAGAAATTAAGATAGAGACATAATAAAATTGGCATAATAGAAGTGCATAATAAAAGAAGCATAATAAAAGAAGAGTACAAAGAAGCATAACAAAAGAAACATAATTAATGACGTAAAACAAAAGTAGTATGGGTTTAATCTAATTTATGATACCAACACTTCGGTGTTTGTATAAATATCTTTTTAAAACTATGGGAGGTTAGTTGAAATGAAAAAGAAATTTTTAAGTGCAGTACTTTGCATCACATTAACAGCAAGCATGCTGGTAGGATGCGGTAACAAATCCGATTCCGGTAACGGAACAACCCCAGCTCCTACAAAAGCAGCAGATAACACAGATAATGGTTCCGGTGACACAGGATCAGCAGATCCATATGCTACCGATGGTACTTATGCGATTATCGTAAAGAGTGCAGGTAATCCTTACAACAAGAAAGAATCTGATGGTTACAAGCAGGTAATTGAAGCTCAGGGTGGTACTTGTGTCATCCAGGAGCCGGAATCAGCTACAGCAGAGGATCAGATTACTTGTATTAATAACGTTGTATCACAGGGCGTTGATGCAATCGCAATCGCTGCCAATGATACAGATGCGTTAGAACCAGCTTTAAAGCAGGCAATGGAACAGGGAATTCACGTAATGAGCCTTGACTCTGCTGTTAATGCAAACAGCCGTGAAGTATTCGTAAACCAGGCTGGTACTACAGAAATCGCTCAGACTTTGATGGATGCGGTTCTTGATATCACTGGTGGAGAAGGCAACTGGGCTATCCTTTCTGCAGCATCTACCGCTACCAATCAGAATGCTTGGATTGATGGCATGAAATCAGTAATGCAGGATTCCAAATATTCTAAGCTTAACCTGATCGGCGTTTACTATGGTGATGATGAATATCAGGCATCCGTTGACCAGACCTCTGCTATTCTTGCAGATGACCCTAACGTAAAAGTAATCGTTGCTCCTACTACAGTAGGTATTATGGCTGCTGCTAAGGTTCTTCAGGATGAAGGTCTTACAGGAAAAGTAAAATTAACCGGTCTTGGCTTACCTTCTGAGATGGCTGATTACATCGGTGCTGACGATGCTCATTCCTGCCCTTATATGTATCTTTGGAATCCAATTCAGTTAGGTAACTTAGCAGCTTATGTTTCTATCGGGTTAGTAAACGATGTTATCACAGGCGCTGCTGGTGAAACCTTCACAGTTCCGGATACAACCTTAGGCGATAATGGTTCTTATACCATTAATGCAGCTGCTGATGGCGGTACAGAAATTATCCTTGGCGCACCTTTTGCTTTCACACCTGAGAACATTGGTGAATGGGCTTCTGTATACTAAGAGTTAGAACAGCTTTTCAAAATTTATCGTTTCTGCTATAATAAAGAATTAATATGACATCGAATTCGTTTATCGAAGCCTTTGTCATAGATGAAAAGGGTTGCTGATTATGGCAGCCCTTTTTACCGAAGGGAATGATCGTTTGAAAGAAAGTCTCTTTCAAACAATGATTTAGGGGTTGTCACAAATACAGACCCATCAAAAAAAGAAAGGCAGGGGTATCTGCATGATAAAAGGTTTTAAAATGAAATTATATGAAGGTATGGCAGAGGAATATGAGCTTCGCCACAATCAGTTATGGCCGGAGATGATTGATATGATTCATGAGCACGGCGGAAAGAATTACTCTATATTTTTGGACAGGGATACGAATACTTTATTTGGTTATATTGAGATTGAAGACGAAGCGAAATGGGCAAAGGGAGCCGATACTGTAATCAACCGTAAGTGGTGGGATTTCATGGCTGATATCATGGAAACAAATCCGGATAACAGCCCGGTAGCAATTGACTTAAAAACAATGTTTCATTTGGACTAATTAGAATTTGAAGACTAATACTAGTGTACTGTACCAATCATAATTAGCGAAACAGCACACTAACAGACAATGAGGCAGGGTGAGCCCTGGCAGAATGGAGGATATCTTTGAAAAGAATTGGATTTTTAATAAGCTTACTTATTATAATTACAATATTAGCAGGCTGCAGCTCTATGAAGAGCACCGTAGAGAATGGAGCAAGCTATTATGCGCCGGTTGCATCTGACGGTAAGTACGGCTTCATCGATGCCAACGGAAAGGTAGTTATTAAGCTCCAATATGAAGACGCCGGACTTTTTGCTGATAATGGGCTGGCTGCTGTAAAAGTGGATGGCAAGTATGGTTATATTAATACCGCTGGTGATATGGTCATAAAGCCGCAGTTTGACAGTGCAGGATTTTTTAGAAATGGTTTTGCACCGATTACGAAAGACGAATATTATGGCTTTGTAAATCAAGCGGGAGAAGTCGTGGTGGAACCCGTCTATGAAGGCGTAGGAAGCTATGGAAAAAATGGTTACGCTGCGGTAATGAAGGATAATAAGTTTGGATATATCGATGAGCAGGGAGCAGTTGTAATTGATTTTATTTATGATTCGGCGAATGCCTTTGCGGATAATGGCTTAGCCAGAGTTGTAAAGGACGGACTGTATGGATATATTGATGAAAAGGGTAAGGAAGTAATCCCTTATCAATTCGGATATGCGGAAGATTTTAATGCTAAGGGCATTGCACTGGTTAAGACTTCGGATGGAGCCTATGGCTTTATTAATAAAGCCGGGGATTTTATAATAGAGCCGGATTATCAGATGGTTTTTGGATTTGCAGAGAATGGTCTGGCAGCAGTTCAGAAGGATAATAAATGGGGATACATCAATGAGCAGGGTGAAACCGTCATAGAGATCCAATATGATACGGCCTTCAGCTTTGCGAAGAACGGAATAGCCCTGGTGAGTAAGGATAAAAAATATAGCTTTATTCACGCAGACGGTGAGCCGGTGTCAAAAGAAACCTATGATTACGCCTCAAAATACAGCGAGCTTGGTATAGCTGTAATAAGTAATGACAAGCTCTACGGCTATGTTGATTCCGAAGGCAATACCATTGTGAAACCCTCTTTTTTGGAAGCCTATGATTTCATGGATATGGGACTTGCAATCGTAAAAACGGAAAAAGGCTACGGTTATATCGCAACAGATGGGAAGTTTGTTATTAAGCCTAAGTATCAGGTGGTTGGTGCGTTTTCTAAAATAAAATAAGATGTAAGAAGATAGAACGAGGGTATTGCTCCATCACTCTAATTTGGTGATTTGGGTACACCCTCGTTTTAAGTAACAGCCAGTTGCACAAGTCCTAAATTTATTAGGGCTTTTTTTTATTTCAAAGGAAAGTTCGTCCTATGAAATAAAACCCGCCGGGAGGATGCGCAGCTTAGCGCGTGGAACAAAAGCTGTGCATGGGAGGATTTACTATAATGAGAGAGTGAGAAGCACACTTTTGTTCTGAAGAAAAAGAGAGAGATAAAGATCCTCATGATGCTATGTATTAGTTCTCACTCCGGGTTACTCTCCATATGACCCCGGTATTGGGAATGAAGGAAGAGGGATCATTTAGTATATTCAGCCCGGTATCTACAATATACATTACGCCGTCCGGTCCAAAGAGAACCTGTGAGGGTCTCTCAAAGCCCCCTTCCCTGGAGATGGAGGAGGGAAAGCCGGATTTATTAATGGCAAAGGTGGTAGTGGTTCTGGATCTCATGTCAATTCTAGAAATTCGATGTCCAGCATTGGCATAGGATAGCACATCACCGAATTCAGTATTGATAGTACTGCCAAACTCAGCAATAAATACATCACCGTAAGAGCCAAAGTTTTCATCGTAGTTAAAATCAAAGCCCCTGACATTTGAATTTGGAGGAAAGGTTACAAAAGGTTCCGGAGGAACATTCGGCTGATTTTTAAAGAGCAGCGTTGGCTGCTTGCCTCCAACCGGCGTAAAACGGGGTGAGTTCACTGCTTCACCGCCGCAGTAGTCTGGCCAGCCGTACCAAAGATCTGGCCGGATATAATAAAAATCATCCGTTGCATTTCCGATCGGTCTGCTTCCGATTGCATTGTAACCATTGTTTACAGCGTAGAGCTGACCTCTGTTATCAAATCTTAAAAATGCGGGATTTCGAAATCCCCAGGCATACTGTACTAGCTCTGAACCGTCAAGATTGGATCGAATAATACTTCCGGAAGCCTTCACATATTTTTTGCGTAATTCATAGGGAAGATTCGGGATGCCATAGGGTGAAAAGGCTCCGGTAATTGCAAGGTCATCTGTCAAAGCCTCTGTCATCACGTTATCAGTTTCAAAATTTTGTCCGTTTAGCATAACGTAATCGCCGGTGTAATCACATAACAAGGGGGAAACCGTGATCCATTTATTATCATTTCCCACGACTCCGCTATTGGTGACAGTTCCCTGGCCAAAGTATATTTTACTATCCGGGGAGAAGGCAACGGGGCTGTTATAATTATCGCCGTTACTGGGTAAACCCATAATGATATTCTGCCTTGTACCATCTTTATACAGTTTTGTGACAAAGCCACGATGGGAGACATAGATTACCCCGTCCTGATAATTGATTCCAGAGATGGGAATATTAAAATTTTCAGCCAGTAATTCCAGACGATTGTCAACTAGCTGCAACACCCGTGGAATTCCGGTAGCTAGTCCGGAATCGGCAATCAGGACATATCCATCGTCATCAAAGGTCATCCCGATCGGTGCATTCAAATCCTGGACAAATACCTCAATGCGGTAGCCGGCAGTGATATAAATGTCCAAGGGATTTAAATACCTTTCTGGTATGGCATTACTTTGACTAAGGGAATAAAGCTTTGTTCTTCTGTTTGCGTCCTGATACATCGGCCCCACCCGAAAAATATTTATTATAATATATTCATATCTATTTAAAATAGACGTTTACAGAATAGGAAATTGGACGCTAAAGCTTCCATTCCTTACGGTAGCTCAGCGGAGTCTTTTCTTCTCTATCCTTAAACAGATGAATAAAATGGCTGACATTGTTCATTCCGCACTGAAACGTGATGTCATTAACGGAAAGCTCCGAATATTTTAATAATTCCTTGGCGTAGTTAAGTCGCAGCATAATCAAATATTCGCTGTAGGTAATGCCAATATATTTTTTGAACTCTCTGGAGAGATAATATTGGCTGAAGCCGTATCTCTTTGCCAGCTGCGTCAGGGTTATGTCCTCTTTAAAATGTTGCTCCAGATATTTGACCATATTCTTGATATAATCCGGGAGAAAGGAGAGGGATCCGCGCTCACTGCTATTGTGGATAATCAATTCTGTTACAAGAGAATTGATCAGATTGGAGCAGATTGCTTCTGAATTCAGATCTTTATTCTGCGTCAGGGAGAGAAGCTGTCCCAGGTTGTGAACCAGCTTGGATGTAGCAGGGAGGGAAATGATGCGAAAGCCGGGTTCAAGAAATACATTATAATAACCTGGTGCACCAACACCCTGAAAATGAATCCAGAGAAATTCCCATTGTTCTCCCTTACAGCAATAATATTGATAATCCATGCAGCTGATATAGAAGACATCGCTTGGCTTCAGGTTATACTGCTGATTTTTATATTTTAATTGTCCGGTACCGGAGAGGGTGTAGACAATTAAATAGCTGTTTAAGTTCTCCCGTTCCGTATAATAGTTGGGAAAGGTTTTAAAATAACCGATTTCCTGTACGTAGAGGTAGGTGTTTTTTGCCAGTACGCTGGGAGTGTTGATATAGCGAATGCTGTCCGGGCTCCAGTCGTGGGAGGCGCTTTCTGTATAGGTTGCCATGGGGGGATGTCCTTTCTTTGCGGTGTACTGGGCAAGACAGTGAGATTTTTCATACCATTGATACAAATTCCTCCGCTTCATGCTGTATACGGCGAATTACGCTTCGGAACCTGTATCAATGGTATGAAAAATCGCGATAGGTAATGTAGTTGCGCTTGTATAATTGCGTAAGAGTATATAGGTGGGACTGTGAGTGTAGGTTATAAGTGTAGAATAAAGTGTAAGGGCACTATGTAAGGTGACGAGTAGGGCAAACAAAATGGTTCTAAGTCAATATTTGGTACAAGTAATGAGAAAAGGTTCCCACATAGGCTTTTTAAAATTGTAATGAATATGGGTGGGACTGTAGCATGGCTCGATGTAATCGAATATAGCCGATAGGATTACTTGTAATTACCGTTTCTGACACGATTTAGTCTTACTCTTTTCATTAAGCTATGAAAAATTCAATATATGCGCTATTCCATGGAAATGCTTTTTGGAGAATAGATTCGTTACATATTTGAGTTTGCTTTCCGGTATTCGTTTACATGTACTGACTGTCCACATGCAGAAGCAAGGGTACAATTGTTGGGCAAAAGTCAAAAAAGGTGCAAAAGTGCGCGTGTGTGCACATGTAGGGGTTAAGGGAAAGAACATCAAAGGGACTAATATTTAAAATAGAAAGTGCGTGCACATGTGTAAAGGTTAAGGGATAAGGATACAAGTAGGTCACAAGTGTAGGGGTAACAAGGATACGAGTACAAGGACACAATCCAAGGGTTGGATAATGTGCCATGGATGAAAGTGTTCTATTAGATAAATGATAGCATAAATGGTGTTAAATTAACACAACAAAAAACTGTTATTTTCAAACATGATAATTGGATGATGTTTTGGAGGAGAAGGAGTATAATTCTTTTATAGATATAGAAAATATAAGTCAATTGAAATAGAACTTAGAGATGCATATAGTTGTTATTTGAATTGGAATTTAACGAAGGTTAGGAGGAGCTTTCTATGGAAGGGTTGAAGAAGTTAAAGGTGCCCAAAAGGGCTAGAATTGGTTTGTACAGTGCCGGGTTACAGGCTTATTGGGAGCAGTTTGAAGGGCTGAAGGAATGTCTGCTGGAATACAATCGTTTTTTGGAGAAGCGAATGTCTGAGTATGGAGAAGTATATAATTTTGGACTTGTGGATACGGAGGATCGGGGGAGAGAAGCAGGAGAATTTTTTAATGAGAAGAATGTGGATCTGGTGTTTTCCCATGCAGCAACTTATTATACCAGTGCATGTTTGTTGCCGTTGCATCAGATTAATAAGGCGCCGGTAATCGTCTTAAATCTCCAACCTGCACCGGAGATGGCTTATGATAGGACTGGAACAGATCGCTGGCTGGCTCAGTGCGTGGGATGTTCTATACCGGAGATATCCAATGCCTTTCAGCGCGCCGGAATTAAGTTTCGTGCAATTAACGGACTTTTGGGACTGGATGCGACCCCGGAGTTTGCTCTGGCAGATGAAGTTACCGCTGACCGGCCGGAGGCGATTCAAGCCTGGAGGCAGATCAAGCAGTGGTGTCAGGCAGCAGGAGTAAAACGCACCTTGCAGCATGCAAGATTCGGATTTTTAGGTGGATATTATAGCGGGATGTTAGATATGTACAGTGATTTTACCATGCTTCAGGCTCAGACGGGGATGCATATTGAGGTACTAGAAATGTGTGATTTGGAGGTTAATCTACGTAAGGTTACCGAGGAAGAAGTAAAGGTAAAATTAGAGCAAATCGAAGCCTTTTTCGACATATCAGGAGACTCCCCTTCAGACCCGATTGCGAAAAGACCGACTAAAGAACAGCTAATGTGGTCTGCAAAGGTTGCGGCGGCCCAGGAAAAGCTGGTGCTGGAGCGTAAGCTTGATAGTCTTTCCTATTATTATCATGGACGAGACAACTACTATGAGGAAATTCAAAGCGGATTTATTGTCGG
>JAEWMZ010000470.1 GCA_023392995.1 Bacillota bacterium | reverse complement strand
TTTTATATTAACTAACCTTTAATTTAAACTTCTTAATGGCCTTGGTATCCTCGGAATCAACTTTCACCATGTCAGCTCCCAATTGCTGCATCTTATGCTCGAACTTCTCATAACCTCGCTCGATATATTCTACATTTTCAACGATAGTAAAGCCCTCCGCCATAAGACCTGCAATAACAAGTGCAGCGCCACCGCGAAGATCGGGAGCAGATACCACCGCTCCTGTAAGCTTATCAACACCATCAATAATGGCCGTATTACTCTCTACCTTAATAGACGCACCCATACGGGACAATTCGTCTACATATTTAAAACGATTCTCAAATATGCTTTCCGTAACAACGCTGGTACCTTTGGATACCGCTAGAAGAGTCGTCATCTGGGGCTGCATATCCGTCAGGAAGCCTGGATAAATCAAGGTCTTAACATGGGTATTACCAAGTTTACCTTGTGCTCTTACTCGAATCGCATCATCAAACTCCTCAACATCCGCTCCGATCTCGATCAGCTTTGCCGTAAATGCCTCCAGATGCTTCGGGATAACATTCTTAATTAAAATATCGCCCTTTGATGCTGCGGCTGCAAACATAAAGGTTCCTGCTTCAATTTGATCCGGAATAATAGAATACTCCGTGCCGTGGAGCTTGGGAACACCTTTTACTCGAATTACGTCCGTACCGGCGCCTTTAATATTGGCTCCCATACTATTCAAGAAATTGGCAATATCAACAATATGTGGTTCCTTTGCTGCATTCTCCAGAATCGTTAAGCCATCTGCAAGACAAGCAGCCAGCATCGTATTAATCGTTGCACCAACACTGGAGCAGTCAAAATAGATATGCGCTCCCTGTAAATCTTTTGCATCTGCACAGATCAAACCGTGTTCAATTTTTACTGAGGCTCCTAATGCTTCAAAGCCTTTAATATGCTGATCAATCGGTCTGCTTCCAATATTGCAGCCTCCCGGAAGAGCAACCTTTGAACTTTTGTATTTGCCAAGTAATGCTCCCACTAAATAATAGGATGCACGAATCTTTCTTACATAATCAAAATCTACATCTACGGTTTGAATCAGACCTCCGCAGATTTTAACTGTATCTCCATTAATATACTCAACCTTTGCTCCGATGTCTCCAATTGCTTGAAGTAAAACTCTAATATCTCTTACATCTGGTACATTCTCTATTGTAACGGTCTCGTCTGTCATTACCGCTGCTGCTATTATCCCGAGTGCCGCGTTTTTATAACCACTAATTGTTACTTCGCCAATGAGCGGCTTTCCGCCTTTAATGATATATTGTTCCATTGCACACCTCATTTATTATTAAACCGAATTATATTATTTTTATTATAATTATTTTTCATATTTTTTCATATTTTTATCTATCATTTTTCATATAAAACTAAGTTAATTTTTTGTCAGCATTGATTGCCAATTCTGATTATACCACAATGTGGTGTTTTGTAAATTGTTTTTTAAAATTAAAATATTTTTAACATCTCTTATTTCCAGTATTTATGACATTTTTCACCCTTCTTTCTCACATGATTTTTCTTTCCCATGAACCTCTATCTTCAAAACCCGCACTATGAAAATAGTATATTTTCTGTCTTATATGATCGGCCTTTTGTGCGATAAATTTGCCTTATTTTATAGCAAATTATCTTCATGGATCTATTAATTATTGTAAATCAAAAATTTTTTTCTATACATGAAGATCACCGGTAAGAAAGGAAAAGAAAGAATTTTTATTATTAAATCCCTTGTCATTATTTACCTTATATAGTCGCACAAAAAGCTGGGTGAATAAATTGCAAAATCCGTTATTAGGTTGAATCCTCTTCACTTTGTGATATAATAAATTCGTAGTCAAGATGATGTTATAGTTTTATTTATAAATTAAAATAAAAGCGATTCCGTTGCCAAAAGATAGAAGCGCAACAGAAGGTATTTGCTTTTAAGAATGCAAGCTACCATTTTGTTTGATGATATATACCGGCTCAGAGGCTGAGTATTAGAGATGATTCGATATGAGGAGATAATAGTATGGCAAATTATATTACGATAGAATCCGTTCTGGGCAGCAAGGAGAACAAAGTGAAGCAGTCCTTGAAATTTAAAACCGGCAGCTTTGTCTGGAAGATCAAATTTACTGCCCCTTTAAACCCCTCCACGGTTAATAACCGTAATCTATATGTAACCTCTATGAACAACACGCCTCTGCTGACTAATATCAGATATGATTCTATCGGTAACTACATAGAGATAGAGCCCCTCGCTCCCTATGAAAGAAACGAGTCCTATTTATTGCATATAACCACAAATGTAAAGTCAAAAAAAGGACAGACTTTACCAAATGAAATTACAATCCAATTTAAAGTCTGATCCTTCCTTTATGCTATCTCAATCATACAATTCATGTTATTCCATTCTCATGATAAATGAATACGGTGCTGCACTAACTCAATTAACTTCGGGTATGCACTGAAAAGCCCATTCATATTTTGTTCCTCATCTTCGAAAATTACAACCAGATCCTCCTGCAAGATGGAGGCCAGATCCAAAAGGTCTTCCAGGGTTTTTCGTTTTGCCTCACCTGCATGTTCTATAAGCAAACAACAATGTCTTAGTCTTTCTTTTTTTGTTAAGACCTCTACATTATTTAATTTTTCAGCCGTGATTTTCGCCATTTTAGAAGATTTTAATTTCCCGGCCTTGTATAAAAACAGGGCTATTTCTTTCGCTAATGCTGTTTTTCCCGATTCCTGGCTTCCGGTGATGATTAACAGTCTCGTCTGCTCCTGCAGCATTGCAGCAAGACCATTTACCAGCTGCTTCTTTACGGAGGGCACCTGTAAATATTCTTTAAAGATTTCTTCCGGATTTAAATCCAGTTCGGCTGCTATCAGCTTTAGCATTTTATTCTCTTCCTCAAGATCCTCTTCTTTTAGCATAGAATAAATCATCTGTTCTGTCTCTTCTTCAGCGATTTCCCGAAGATCTTCCTGCTTAACCGGATTTGTTTCATCCTTAAGCATCTCCTGAACTTCCTCACTTAATACAGTTTCATAGTTTTGCTGTCCCTCAATCGTATTCTGGCTATGCTTCTCTATTATGACTGATTCCTTACTTGCATCAGCGGGAACCTTCTGCTCCGCTTCGTTATTTACATTGGTAGGAACGCTTTGCTCTGCTTCTGGCTGACCCTCATCACCTAAAGGTTGTGTATTCTCTGTCTCAACTTCCTCCAAAACTCCGGCACGCCGTTTAATTTCCTTCATAATACCAGCTTTATCGGTTCCTGTTAAATAATAGGATCTGAGAATTTTTGCTTTCTCCACAAAGCTTCCTTCTCCAAACCATAATACAATGTCATTGCACTCATCAATGCATTTTTGTTCCAATCCGGCTTTATAATATAACTTTGCCAGCTCGTAAGCCCATTTTTCTGTATACTCTTGTTTCTTTAATTCCTCCAGTATTTCAATTAGATGCTCATAGGATTCACCCTTTAGCTTATCAAATTTATAGCGGAACACATAATTGTAGTAATCCTTCGGTGCAAGCTTTTGATATTCCTCCAGGAAGTACTGGGCATCCTCTGTATTATTTAATTTAATTGATATCTCTGTTAGTTGAAATAATGCTTTTCTTGACTTCGTTTTTTCATATATTTTTAAATATAATTCTGCTGCCTCTTCATATCTGCCATTTTCTGTTAACACCTCGGCAATCAGATGCTGATCCGTTATATGTTTTATTCTTTTATGGTCTAGTGAATCAAGTATTTTTAAGGCGGCTAGCAGGTCGCCTTCGTCCACTTTTCGTTTCATTTCTTCCAATTTGATAATATTCTCGTAGCTTCCCATGACACAACCTCCTAAATCCAAAGCTAATCTATATAAATACTACCATTTGTGATCTATTTAGACAAGTACAAAACATAGATCCCAGCTTATACCATTTATCCCCCATGTCTTTCACTTTTTGAAGGGCAAAGAACGCTGTATTCGCGTTCTTCCGGCGGTGTACTTTGGCGCCTTAGAATTTGTCTTCACACTTGCCCTGTCGCAATTAATCGAAAAACAGAGCTTAGTGATACAAAACCGTATCTCCAAGCCCTGCCATCCTTAAGCGACCCTGCGAATCAATTACATATCCTTATAATAGCTCAGTGTATCCACCAGCTCTTTTGTTAATTCAATATTTTCCTTTACAAGCAAGCGGTATCTTCCTTCCACTTCTCTGACTTTCTTCTGCTTTTCCCGGTAATATCGCTGCATTGCCTCCTCGAAGATGGGCTGACGCTTTAATCTTTCTCTGATTTCCTTAGAAAACGGACAATAGGTTGCAAGAATATCTCTTACCGGCTTGTTGAGCTTCATCGCTCCCATTGCCTCAAAGCTAATCCATTGCTCGTAGTCAATAACAAAGATCTCTCGATTGTTACTACGGCCTCTTTGTATCTGCGCCTTCAACTTTTCTTTCCGTTCTTCCGTAAGCTCTTTATTTTTACGATAGAACTGAAGATAGTCAGAATACTCCGAGGTAAGGGACTTATTGGTAACATCATTCCATAAAGCTCCCTCAATGGTTCGGCAAAGCTCCCAGCGATATCTTCCGCAGATGCGAATTAACAGACTGCTTAATTTCACCTCCGAAAAGACAGGGAGCAGGAAGCGACCTGGCGTATCCCGTCGCTTTCCGGTTATCTCCTGCCACATTACTCCGTTGCTGCCGACATTCGGCAGTAGAATAATATCTGGAAATACTCTCTTTATGATATATTCTTTTTGAATGTTTTTCTCCTTATTCATATATATGACCTCCCGGTCAAATACGGAATAATCAATCTGCATGATTTCTTCAATTGCTTTATTAATTACAGAAGCATTTAACAAGGAGCGCTCAATGGTATTCATCCAGCTATCCTTATGCAGTACAGGTACAAAGGTTGTAATCTGTCCGCTCGTCGTTCGGTTATTATAGCGGAGCATATTCTGGATCTCGTATTCTACCCGTTTCACAGGGTCCTCCAGCCACTGAGCAGCCTCCTTCTCGGACAGCTTACCCTGCCTTTTTAACCCATTGACCATCTCCGTGTATTCCATATCAAACTCATTCTTAGAGGGATCCTTCTTCCCTTCGTAGATTGCCGTGAGCCAAGTCTTAATATCATATACCTTACAGGATCCCTGCTGCTCCTCCTCTTCGGGAAGGAAATAGAGTGTCAGCAGCTGCTCCTTCGTTAACAGACGCTCGTCCGCATAGCCATACTTTAAGAACAGATCCATAATCCGGGGTGCTTTCTTTTCCTTATAAGCCCGGACAAAAACTTTGCTGTAAATTACATAGTGGTTTTCGGTTAGTTTTCTTCTTATATGACGTGCCGAATCGTCGCTGGAGGTCTTATCCTGTAAATGAACAAAATCCAGCATGGCTTTCTTCATCTCTGCTGCTTGCTCCTGATCAATCTCCGCGTAGTTAAGAATACTCTGGAAGGAATCCTCCATTTCCTTCAGTGCATTGTTCGTATCGTCCATGGAATGCTTTAAGAGCGTCTCTGCACTGATCTCCTGGCTTTTATCTCCAGTTAAAAGAAGGTGATATATCTCTTCCATCTTCTTACGGTCTACCTTTAACGCTTTACCCAGCATTCGTTCTGCAAATCGCTCCGCTTTATTTACTTCCTCAATGATACTGTCCATTAGATCAAGCAAAACATCACTGC
>JAEWMZ010000459.1 GCA_023392995.1 Bacillota bacterium | reverse complement strand
ATTAATTCTTTCCGCAGCAATGCTTGTACTTCTTACCGCTGCCGCAAGGACATGGATCGTTTCTTCCAACCTTCTTTTCTTTAATGATTGTTCCAGAATTTCTGGATTCGCGATATAATTCTTTTCTGCGCTCCGGGGTTAAAAGGGTATCCCATTCTTCCAAGTTATACAACCAGTCTGCATCTGCGCCGACCATATTGTAATATAGCTTTTCCAGATCGAAGGCTAAGCTTACCACCGTATCCTGCTCCATCTCTTCGATTGGGTTCGGGGTAATTAAGCTATCATTGATTCCATCCAAAAAACCAACCATAGTGCTTAACTCAATATCAAATTCCTTTGCAAGGGAAGCAACACTTCCTTCATATACTTTATCTGTATTTGCTAAGAGAACCTTATAGATGTCTTTTTCCTTATTAAAATATGCAGCCCAGAATAACTGACCTTCACGACCATTCATTTCCTTAGAATATGCATGATCTCTCCATTCCTGTAATAAACTCATGGTTTTCATCCTTCCTCGTACCTTTGATTTACACCTGCTAATCAATGATTTGAATTGCTGTGTTATACCAAGTCTTATTTTGGTAAGACTATAGGTAGTGTCCTTGCCAATCGGCCAAGTTCACCTTCGGTACGATTATAACATGGATTCGTTTGAATTTCCATTATGAAATATTTTTTCTTTAATGTATAAATATTGAAAAAGTGTATCATAATAGTAATATCCTAATGTGGAACAGAAGTTCCGAAGTAAGGATGTAAATGCGTATGCTCTTTCATGATTGGACTCCCCCTCCAATTATGATCACCAAAGAGAAGTTAAATACTTATCCTCCCCTTTTTAGTGAAAGACCTGTCACAATGGCGTGATGGGTCTTTTGCTTTTCCTTATTTTACTGGTACTGTAACGATTTTGCATCAAGTTTTTGGATAAGATTTTAAGCTGTAAATTTCATGTTTGACACCAGGTTTACACCAAATCATCAATACATATGAAAACCACCCTTGTAATAAGGGTGGCTCATAGTTAAAATAAACTTGCAATTCTCTGAATCTCTGCTGCCTTCGTATTAGGAAGAACATGGCTGTATAAGTCCATGGTCATTGATAATTTACTATGCCCCAGGAGAGTTTTAAGAACCTGTGGCGACATACCATTTTCAATGCATCGGGTAGCAAAGGTATGACGGAATGTATGCGGTGTAATGTGATCAAAATTCGCATTGTCCTTGCGAATACAATCAATTACTCGATTTACTTCCTGCTTAAGAATATCTCGGTTTATGGGATAGCCGGTTTCCGTTGTAAACACCAAATTCTCCAGGCCTTCTTTCGCCTTCCATTTATCCCCCAACCTTAAACGCTCCTCAGATTGTCTGGCCTTCCGTCTTCTTAGGAGGTTAACCACATTATCTAACATAGGAATATCCCTTCTACTTGTCGGTGTCTTTGGCGTATCCATTAGATAATCGTTATTTACATATACGAGCGTCCCGGTTATATGGATTATCTTATTCTTAAAATCTATATCCTTCCACTGCAGCCCTCTTAATTCGCCGCTGCGCATACCGGTGGATAGAGCCAATTCAAATAAATCATTCAAATAAATATCTTTTGAATATTCCATAAAAGTTCTTTGCTCATCCAATGTCATTACCCGGGGTTCCTTCTTCTCCTCTATTCGGGGTAGTGTTGCAAGCGGTACCGGATTTTCTCGAATAATCTTATTCTTTACTGCCTGCCTATACATACCGCTCAATACCACTGAGACAAGCTCAACTGTATTCCTTGAATACCCTTTCTTATTAAGATCGTTATATACTTTTTGTATGTGCTCTGGTCGTATGTCCTTAAGCTTTTTCTTCCCTAAAGTACTTTTGATATAGCTGTTAAAATTATCTCGGTATACTCCTACTGTTCCCTTCTTAACCGTAGGCTCTTTATATTCCTTAATCCAAATATCAAACCATCCGGATACAGTAATATTCTCCTGCTTGGCAAACAATCCATGTTCTACTTCATATTTCAGATCCGCCAATTTCTTCTTTACTGCCTTCAAGTCATTATCATATACATTATATCTCTCACCATTAAAGCTAAAGCGCCCCATAAATCTTCCATCTGATCTCTGAACTATTCCGGAGGGAAGCTTCTTTTCATCTTTATTACTTGCCATAATATTATCTCCGTATTATATGCTTCATCATTTTGTTATGTAGTTACTACCTATATAAATACAGTAACCACCTTGTCTTTTATTATTGTACTGCATAAAATTCTATCCATAATTAAGCCATTACTTTTTTCTATGATTGATCACTATATCTATACTTTGAATAGTACCTTTGATTGATTCCGGCGATTGTTCCCTTAAAATATTACGCTTTTCTTCATCAAACTTAAGATAATTCTCAATCAGAAAAGCATAGAATTCATAGTATGCGTGATCCTTATTAAGGACTATGGTATCTGTATCAGCAAGATAGAAGAATGACATATTTTCAAAGCAATCAGCATTAAACTGCTCTATGAAATCGTCCTTTACTTGTTGTGATAAGTCAAAAATATTGCATGATTTAAGATTAAATTTGTCATTGATTGTAGTATAGTTCATATGCTTTTTTTCTCCTTTTCACTTGTGCCGGAGAATCATCTATGCTATATTCAATTTGAGATTAACCGGCTTTGATTGGTGGGCTTCTCTATGCCTTGTGCTTCTGCGAAAAGTACAAGGCATTTTACATTGTTTCTCTTTGTTCTCCCAATAAACTTAAATCCCTTCTTTTCTTGCAATGTTAATTGTGTTACACTTATGTAATTAAATGATCAATATCTTCATTAAGTATTACACTTAACTTTTGCCACAACTTCATGCTTCCTCTTGAAGTCCCTGCTTCAAGATATTGATAGTTTCGCACGCTAGTATTAATCATTTGGGCTAAAATTAACTGCGTATATCCCTTTTTATGTCTAGCTGCAATTAAATTCTCCCTCAATGTATCATCTCCTTTCATTACAGTCACGAAAATTATTTTCGTGTTGCTTTCATTATACACGCAAATAATTTTCGTGTCAATAATAAAAATAAAAAGGTGGAAATAATATGACTTCGTTTGGTGAACGTTTGAAAGAATTGCGTACACTTAAGCAAATTACTCAAAAAGAACTTGCAAACATTATTGGTATTAATGAAAGATCATATCAAAATTATGAAATAAACGCTTCAACACCTAATTACAAGACTCTCCTTTTTATAGCTGACTACTTTAATGTATCCCTGGATTATCTAGTCGGTAGATCAAATAATCCTCATATTAACCAATAGGAGGTTGTGTAATATGAATCAAATTTCCATTAAAAGGATATCGATTCTTGAACCAAAATCTTAAAGCTATCTATGATATTTTCCTATATGGAAATTCTAAAAAGAAATCTACCAGAAGGTTCCGCCTACAAAAGCATAATATATTATAATGCACGGCAGCAAATTTAAGGTATAACAACAGAAGAGGTTAAAGGTGCGCTGTAACCTCGTATTTAAGCTATAAAGGTATTAATTAATTTATATAATACATTTTACCCCTTTTCATTGTTGCCCTTTACTAACGGGGCACTTTTCTTTTTTCTGGAATAGGGTCACTATCATGATTCCTAGCCCCAAGAATTTCGTCCATTCTGCTAATTGTAGGATCATACCAATCCGCCTTTTCTCTCGCCCAGGAAATAAATTCAGCATTTTCGGTAGTATTTCGGCTCTCTTCCAGGTGATTAACAAACCTCCTTATTCTGCGCGCTATATCGAAATCATTAGCATAATTTAATAATCCCTTTAAATCATCCACTTCGCTATTGTACGTAGTTATCGGTAAGTCTCTGAGTCTTTTTTCTTCTATACGTTTGCGTTCCTTCTCCTCTTCAGCCAATCGCTTTTTTCGTATTATTTCAGATTTTTGTATCAATTGCATAAACATCTCAAAGAGATGTTCTTCAATTGGATCCCCACTTTTATCTTTAATATATGAATATTTTTTAGCCCTAAAAAGCAATTCTCCATTAAAGAGGTAATCCTCTTTTGGAATATAAGGCTCTTGGGTATATGGATTACGTATCCTATCTTTTTCATACTTTTCAAGAATCTTTTTTTCTTTAGGCGTAATAACGTGTTTAAAGTAACTCTGTTTTTCATATATATAAAATTCAACTTTTTCTCCCCGAATTTGAAAAGACATATCATCATTTACTGAGTAGCCCAACATTTTCATTCCCATAATAAGGGCATTTATTATTTTATAGGCTCTATTCAATCCATTTTTAGATAAAACCCCAGCAAGTAACGGTTGAGTATGATAGTTACCTGAACTGTCATATGCACGAAATAATCTATATTCTCTATAGGAACTTTTAAACCCTTCCATTGAAGCATTATTACTATTCCACTCATCTACTCTCTTTTGATGCTCCAGTATTTCATAACAGAAGTCATCCTCAGCAATTTTTAATAATCGAATAACTTCATGTAAGGTTTTATGTTCTTCAATACCTAAAAACGATAGCGATTCAATATTTTCCAAATTATTAGTACTGGGATCAATACCGTATTTTATATTTTGTCCTTTTTTCGCCGGAGGGAGTGGTTCTTTATTTACTTTATACCCATTCCTTATTCTTGCCCAATAACCATTTGGTGGAGTCGGTATATTCATAGCCTTACATATTTTCTTAATGGCTACGTTAGACACCCCATATAGCTTAGCAACCTGTATAACCGGCTGGCTCCAGACTTGTTCATATAACTTTTCTCGCTCATATACATTAACATTTTCCTTAGCCATATAACTCCCTCACTTTCTGATAGTCTAATTTGTTAAAAACAATTATATCATATTATGAGGGAGTATGGGCGTTTCTAATATGCAACTACAACATGCTGTTTCGTTCACTTTATGCAACCATTTATAGAGTTGAAGGGACTATACTTCTCAATCTCGGTTATTATACTAAAAACAATTCAAACAAACGAAGTCTAATTTTTGTATATTGTCTGGTTATAAGTTGCCCGGTAAATACTACTCCACCATCTCTATTTCGTTAAAATCTACGAGCGAGATCCCATGGCTCCGTCTTTTCCAAGTTTATAGCATGGTCTTTTCTCGCCTTTTGCATCAGTATTATTAACCAACTCAACTATGAGTGCGTTGTCTTCTCCTAATGCTTCAATCTCGTTTTTAATTATCCTTAATTACATTATCATGTCGTTTAACTGTCAATTCTGTAACTTCAAGACCTGTCATTTAATTTCTCTTATGACTAAATCATTCAATTACAATTTCTTTTCACTTTTTTAATTAGATAACATATTTTCTGGTATTTTAATTCCTGTGCATTCCTCAAATTTCTTTGGCAGTATGAAATATGTATACTGCGTGCTTGTTTTTACGGCATACCCCCATGGGAATACTCCTTGCTGTAACCCTATTCTTATGAATTGTGCATTTGCCCCCATTAATTTAGCAGCTTCTTCAACTGACAATCTCCCATTCTTCATTTTGTGCCTCCTCACTTATAATTTCAATCCATAAATTTCATTTAGATTATATCAATAATCCCGTATTGATTCTAGTGGAATGAAAAGCAAACAGTAAATTTTACGGTTCGCGAAGGAATTCCCCACTTCTGGGGAATCTAACCTTCAAAGGGACTCCGCAATTTTACCGTGTCCTTAACTAAAGTAACTCACCACAATTTTGTTGTCAGTAGAATTTCTAGCAGTGATAATCCGCTGCTATTTACCCAAATGAATATAAGATCAACGCAATTCTTCGTTTATTTAATCCTGGCTGGCCTATATATACTAAACAAGAAGATTTGACAATGGATAGTTCCTCTGCGAAAAATTCGTTTCCGGTTTCATCCATCCCATATTGGCTGCGTACTTTAACTCCCGTTTACTCAGATATTCAATATTCCCTTCCTTACTCAATCTCTTCACCCTGGATGCATCAATCGAAATCTCTCTGCTCCATATTCCTAAATCTTCACCAAGGTTTCGAGTTCTGGAATTGCTCCTCAGCATCCTTGTTCCGCTTCTTATAGTATGATCTATAGCTGCCCAATGTACATGCATCACATCCCCGATCTGATTCAAGGTAAGGTTCTCAACAAATCTTAACCGGAAGATTCGAATCTTCTTTTCATCCTTTAATACCTGGGCTACGATATCCCAGAGTTCTTCCCGGAGTTGCTCCGATGCCAACTTTTCCACAGCATCTTCCTCCACATTAACCTCGGCCGGCATTGTATCAAGAACGTACATATTCTCACCCCTCACCTGGTACTGTTTCATCCAAGCTCAGAATAGTTCCCTGGAACATGAATTGTTCAAGTTTCTCAACTCCGGCCGTTGATATCCCGATCCATGATGCATATTCCCTCTGGTTTGGTTCACGATTATATCGATTAAGGTAATGCGCCCTCACCTGGTTATATTTATATATCTTCTCTTGCTTATACACCGGTACGCGGATCACCCGGCCAGAGTTATCAAGGAATCGTTTCACAACTTGGTTAATCCAATGACCTGCATATGTAAGAAAAGATACTCCCTGATCAGGCTTGTACTTCTCAGCAGCCTCAATTAGACCGAAATACGCTTCATGCATTAATTCATCCATCTCAATGATTGGAAGGCTATTATAGCCACTCTGGCAAGCATAGCGGTACTTTCTAATCAATGTGGTAATAAATCCTTTATTCTGAATGTAGAGCTGCCCTATATATTCATTTGCATTGATTCCATGCTGAATCCGATCAACTAATTCCTCATTTGACATATCAAACGCACTCCTTTATAATATAGTTAATGAAATAGTGCGTGTATCTTGAAAGACTTTATCATATCCGGTGGTAAGGTCTTTTTTTGTATCAAATATGCTATTTCAACAGATCATTAGCTTCTTTGGCAATAACTACAATCTGCTTTCGTAATTCTCTTATTGTTGCTTCATCTCCATTTGATTCTCTAATCTGTTTGTTCAATTCACTTATTTTGTTTGATGCCTTTCTGAACTTGCCTTCTGTCTTTTCTTCCGGAGTGATTAATTTGGACGGTAACTTATTAAGAATATTTTTATCTGCTGCTTTTTTCTGTACATCTTTATAGTTGTCATAAAAATCTTGTATGGTTTGGTTGCTATATAGAGGGTCGGCAATGAATTGGCTAGTAATTGCTTTACTGGGGCTTCCACCTTTCGTTGCTGCAGGAATTCCGAGTTGCCCTATTACACCAGTATAAGACTTTATGATGTAATCAATCTGTTTTGGTGACCACCCCTCACCGCCTGTCGTGTCAGCAACAGCTTTTCCGATTGCTTTTGCTATTTCGGTTGTCCTTTCGTCATATTGCAAATACGCTGACCTCTGATCGTTTATCATATTCATAGGAACGATGGCCCTTCCAGCAAAGTCTTTGTTGATTGGTCGGTTTAATAATAGCGGAGAAAAAAAATTATTTTCTATCGGATTTGTTGGTGCAAATCCGGTAGCCAATGCATTTCCGTATCCCTTAAATGCTTTCTCGTCACCCTCAGATGCTCGCGCCAATCTAGTAAACAGTGATCCGAACAAAACACCTAATTCTCTTGATTTTGGTATTTTTATAAACGTTCCGTCACCTTTTGGGATCAGAAAATAAGTGTCCTTCGTTCTGTTGTCAAGTGCCTGGTAATCCGGGTTGTCTTTATTTATCAGGTACAATGCGACTTCGGGAGCAGTTATAGCTATACCACTTTTTACAAGCGTTTGTACAGGATTATGTTTAACCTGACGGAAAAATTTATCAAGGCCTTGCACACTTGCATTAAAATACGGTACGACTGGCTCAATGGACTTTGATACGTTCCCACCCCTTGCAAAGTTAACAGTTACATCATTACTTGCTGCTATAGCCTTTTGAACATCCCCAGTCTTTTCAAGCACCCGGTTAAACTCTGCGAGTCTCGGAGCTGCCTCCGTAATATTATTAAACGCCTCGATAGATGATCCTGCGCGTTGCAATAAGTTAGGTTTTTTAAGTAAGTTTTTAGCTGCCTTATCTGCATCACCGGCCAGGAAGTTTGAGCCCCCTCCGCCTAGTGCTTTATATCTCTGTAGGTTTTCACTTCCCGTCAGTACATCTTTCCCGGCTTTCAATAAATCTCCTGTGAACTTTACTGGATTCGACTCGCTTCCGTAAATATATGCAGTAGGAATGTCTCTTGCCATGTTTCTAACAGCAAACAAAGGGTTCTTCTGTGTTATAAGCCCTTTATATACATTACTTATTTTTCTCATGACCTGAGCGTTATTCACCATCTTAGGCAAGCCTTTGAGAGAATCCAGTAATGCCTTATCATTGATTTGAAGGTATACCGGCTTTCCGTTTTCAAGTACAGCAACGATGTTGTCAACGTTAGAAAACATTCCATCTTTTGGCTCTATTACTTCTGCTAATGGGCGTAATTTCTCAGGCTGCTTTCTAACGGAGTCTAAGAGTGATTGGCCTACTTCATTATACCTAGCTGTTTTTACTGTTCTATTGACCAAATTCATGATGTTAGATAGAGGATTATGAATATCTCTGTCTGAACCTTTTGCTTTTCCTATAGGGCTTGCAGAATCAACAAACTGTTTTCTCATATCTCCCGGGATTGACTTTTCAAGCTGGCTAAACTCTCTTTGCGTAGGGAAATAGCTCTTATATGTATTCCTGAGTTGGTTATAAACATCACTGTCAACTGTCCCGGAATTAACTCCCCATTCACGCATAAAGTTGTCAATCCAGTTTGTTATTTGATCACCGGTTGCTTTCCATGTGGGATGTGCGGCTTCAATTTGCTTTACCGCCTCTGTTGACATTTCTGGTGTGTAGTTAGATATGACGTTCTTACCTTCTCTTGCCCGGTCAATATTATGCCTTTGACTCATATACTCCCAGAAATCACCCTCTTTACCTTTCGGTATCTGGTCTGCAACTTCCTTAAGTGATGAACCTATCTTTTTACCCTGTCTATCAACAAGAGCATCTTGTAAAATATAATCTATGGTTCCATTCGCATTATTTGTATTTGATGCAAGCATTCCTGTTCTGTCATTAGCAACATTGGAAAATCTTGTGATTGGAAGGTTTTTATCAACTAATTTCGTACGCAAACCACTCATTGATTGTTTGAAATTAAGCTTTGATTTTGGAGTATCCATGACTACATTGTTTAATAGCTTTGGTAAATCTGTTTTAATATTTTTCTCCGGCTTATATGTTAAAATAGAATCAGTACTATGTTTTTGGTCTGCAACTGTAGTTTTATACAATTCGCCCGGTGTTAATCTTGATGGGAATTCTTTTTTATATTGTTCTTGAACTTTAAATTTCGGTTGTAACAACGGTTCTATTTTTTGTGATGAGGTGCGTTTTATTTCTGGAATTTGCAAATTTGTTTCAGCAGATCCACGTACATTTCCATACTGGTCTACAAACTTATTACTTTCTGATTTTATAATGTCACCGCCGCCGCCTTTATTAAGCTTTTTAAGGAATTTGCCATCACGGTAAACATTGCCGTTACTATCGATAGAAAATGCTCCGTCTGTTCTTTTGATTTCTATTTCTAATTCTTTAGGAACTTTATAATTTTTCAATAGTGATTTACCGAGTTTACTCCCTATTGCATATACCGCAACATCTCCAGCAGCACCTAGCCCGACGCCTGCAGCTACACGGTTAGCAAGTTCTTCTGGTGAATCACCGCGAATCGCTCCTTCCACAAGCTCCATTCCTCCACCTGTAGCAGCCCCAGTAATAGCTTTTTGAGCAACCTTTGAACCGACTTTACCAATTACAGGTGCAAGAGCTTTCCCAGCAACTTTTTCGGCTGCGGCTCCAGGTGCAACATATCCGGCTATTGTACCAATGGTTGCAGCTACAGGATGATTTTTTTCAGCTTCGGATTTAAGCTTTAATAACTCTTGTCCTTTTGTTCCAAATTTTTCAGCCTGTTTTTTATCTAGTGTAGAATAAAGGCCGGATGTATTACTATCAATAAATTTATTTGCAGCTACCGCTCCGGCTGTGTTCACCTGATCTGCAGAGTTCTTTTCTGCAAATATCATGCGAGCTTCTGGACTCAGTTTTGCTCCTTCAATTGGAATAGCTATGCTTTTAGGAAGATACCACGGCCTATTATCGACTTTTTGTATTGCTGCTGATGCTTCTTGTTCGTAAGTAGGTTTTGCGTTCAGTTCCTTCAATTTTTGATCTTTCTGTTGCTGTAGCGCTGATTTTTGATAGTTGTTTAGCTTCTGTTTTTTATCTAAGTCACTATTATCCTCAAAATCAGAAGCTGACCATTTCCCTTGCTTAGACAAGGACATATTCGTTTTAGTATTGGTATCCTCAAAATCGGATGCTTTCCATTTACCCATAAATACCTCCTATAAACCTAAATCATTTGCAAGTTGTGCCTTTTCTGTTGAAGTTATTGGCAATCCGCTTACCCAAGTAAAAACATCTGATGAATTATACATTTTATTGTAAGTGCCAGTGGAAGAATCGTAGTTGCCTTTATCCAGCATATCCCTACCCATTGAAACATAATCTTTATATACTAAGCCTCCTTTACCTTGTAATTGATCAATCTGTGCTTTCTTCATTTTATTATCTATGCTATTCGGATCTTGATCTGCGTCAAATTTTGCCTTTTCGAGTGCCTGCGAAGCTTCGGTTTGAGAAATACGTTGTTGAGCCAATGCATTTTCTATCTTCTGCTGTGCTTCCGCGAATGTCTGCTTTCTAAGGTCTAAATTTAACTGTTTTTGCCACTGAGCATCTGCTACGGCATCTCTTGACTTCTGATAGTCAAAGGTTTTATCTCTGTATAAATTGTCAAGCTTTTGCTGTGTGGCTTGTAGGTTATACTGCTTTGTCGCGAGATTCTGATTGAATTCTTGATTCTGTGCGTCCAGTGTTTTATTGCCGTTATAAACTCCTGTCAATCCGGCTTCATTTAAAGCATAATTTCTGGCAGCGTTTAAGGCATCTAATGTCTGGTTACCCTTATATGTCCCGGTTAATCCTGCCTCATTTAATGCAAAGTTTCTAGAAGCATTAAGAGCTTCTAAAGTTTGCGTACCACCATAATTACCAGTCAATCCAGCTTCTTGCAATTTGAACAACCTGTCTGCGTTAAACTGGTCTATTAGATTCTGCATAGTGGCTGCTTCAAGTCCGGCCTTTGCGCTTGCTATATCAGATTCATATGCGTTCTGAACCCCGGTTCTTCTCCGTGCTATATCGGATATGTCGGAAGCCTCTTGGCGGTCTAATGCTCCTGTTTGCCCCTGCAGTGACATATTAGCGCTTATATTAGCCTGGTCAGCCACACCACTATTACTCTCGCCTCTGGATGCCAATTCCTCAGCGAGAGTTCTTCTACCAATCATATTTGTTGCAGCTGTGGAATTTCGCTTATCGTAGTAAGTGGGTTTTATCGCGGATTCTTCACTTGATAAGTTGGACAATGAAGCATCTCTTGCCTTGCCAAGGTCAGCAACAGCCTGAGCTTGTTTTGCCTGATTCAGTGCATTTATACGCGCTTCTATGTTTTGATTTTGTTGGTTAAGTGCATTAAGATAGCTCTGGTTTTGTTGATTAAGCTTTGCCATAAATGCATCTAAATCAAATTGATTTTGAGCTTGCTGAGCCTTATTATTTAATGCATTAATCTGCGGCTGGTTAAGTCCTATACTTGACTTTATAGCATTAAGTCCGCTTGCTAAAGCTTGGCTTGTTGTTTGCGGTTGTTGTGTAGTGGTTTTTATAGCATTAGTTTGTTGTGGAGTAAGACCAATACTAGACTTAACAGCATTTAGCCCACTAACTAAAGCTTGATTTGTTTTTACTGTTGATTGTGCCATTTTATCGCTCCTTTAATAATTATTTTAGTACTATATTTTTTTAATTGATTTGTCATGTTTAGGTAAATGCCACCTCTAAATATTCATACCTATTTTTGTCTTAAGTGAATTTTACTCCAAAATTTTGTAGGTTGTCGGGGTGTAGTATATATAATAAACACCCCGCCCTAATGGGAGCCTACCCCCTACTACCCATACGTACCTTATTCACGACTGTTTATGTACATGTTACATATACTGGTCTGATATAACCCCACTGTTTTACGATACGCTGTTGTATAAATTGAACAACTCCATGTAACCATGTGAAGTAAATGTTCGGGCGGTGTCGTTCCATAGCATACGGGTGGCTACCCCTGACTCAACTATTCGCTAAACTCTTGTTTCACGAATCAAACATACGTTCCTTAAATATGCTATATCCCTTGTAAATAGGGCATTAATACGATTACATCATGGGAACGACAACTATTCGTATGCTATCTTATGCATATTAAACAGTTTATTTATACATTATCTCTGCATACCATTGTATATTATTCATTATCTACATCAATCACAGCCGTAGTGTCGATATCCTCTAACCTTTTCAGTTCTTCATCTATTCGCTGCAATTGCTCTAGTAGCTGTGGTAATTGGTAGTTATTTTGTATTAGTGTGATCCCTCCGACCTCGGCTTTTGCGTTTTTGTACTCATCAGAGTTATTTCTAAGGTACAAATCGGCTGCGTTTACATCTGGAGGGATGTATAAATGATCCTCCCCGTACTCTAATCGCTCTTTTTCTGATATCTTCTTGCCAGTGCCATCGTACTCTACCTCCTTGATTTTAAAGGCTTTAGGTACTGTTTTATCTATTCCTATTGCTTTGCCAAACTGTGCGTTCATTACCAGGTTATTCCTATGTGTGCGCGCACGTGTGAAGACCTCGATTAATTCAGTTTGCGACTTCTTATATTGAATCAATGTATCGTGGCAAATACCTAAGTTTTCAGCAATACTATAATCCGTGTAGCCATCACATAGCCAATTGTATATATCGTCTAATCTTGGTAGTACATGCGTCTTATATTTACGTGTAACACTTGTAGCATAATTATCTGTTACTATTGGCATTATTGATTTATCACTCACTTGCTTACCTTCTTTCTTTTAATTCTCTATTGTAAGATGCGTTTAGATATCCAAATACTTCTCCGTTACCCTTATCCATCTATCCTTAACTGTTCACTTTTATTGGGTGAAATAAAAGCGCAGGAATAATCGGTATTAAACCAATCATTCCCACGCCAAATATCATAGCTTCCATCCATAAGGATAGGGTACTTTTTCACTCATTCTGTTATATATAGTATAGCACAAACAATCTATTTATACAATTTATTCTTTGATCCTAATCTCGGCCTTTTTGTATTCACCTTTGATGCTTTTATATCTCTTGATGTGATGGGTTATCGGATTCAGGTGCTTAATAATATTCTGTAATTCCTGATCATCCGTATAAGATACTGTGATTTTTGCTGACATTGCTCTCCTTTCTTTATATACCCCATTGCCCTTTTAACTGATTCAATAACTGCATCTGTTTTGAGGTGTCCTTATCTGGGTTTGAATCCGGGTGGAACTTTTTACAAAGCTCACGGTAAAACTGCTTTAATGTTTCTTTATCCTCTTCATTGTGGTTACTGCAAATACTTTCGGAGTAACCACTCCCACCGCTACCAGAAAAGTATTTACTGTAGTTGCTATAAAATTCTTTCTGATAACTACGGCTTTTTTCCTCATACTCTTGGCGAAACTTATAATCAGACTTAACCTCGTCCAGCTTAACTTGATTCATGAGATTACCATATACATCATATATCTCATCGTATCTACTGTATGACCCACTACAGCCATACTCTTCATTAAACTTTGCTTTATTAGCTGCATAAAGGGTTGTTATCCTGTTATGCTCTTTATGTGTTATGTATTCTTTAGTTTGCTGGTATTCGCATTGTATAGCTATAATCAGCGTATCAACCTTAGCTTGCACCAAATCATAAATAGTATCAACGCTTATACCTAGCTTATCAGCTGCCGCCGATATCTTTCTATCACAGTAATCATATACGGTAAACCACCCTTCTGCTATGTCATAATAACTCACAGTACAAAGGGAACACTGCTTCTTTTCGACCTTGCCATTTATCCGGTTACTTTGGTGTATACTAATTTTATATGCTTTCTTTATCTGTCTTTCAAAGCATTCCTCGCTATACCGGTGCTGATAATAGCTGCAGTCTTTCCCCTGAAAAGTCATTTGTTTAAACTCTGATATCAGCTCTTTAGGATGCCCTCTCTTGTTTGGCTTCTTTAATTCAACTTCTTGAATTACACAGAACATGTCTACTCTCCTCTGTAGTTACACTAAAATCAAACTCAGTAACTATATTCATACATCAATATCCGCTGGCTTAACTGCTTTGTCCATTGCTACAATATGCCTACAACCTCGTATTTCGCCCAGAAAGGATGCAAATCCTTTATAATGACTAAAATGTTCTGCTATAAGGAATTTCGTCATTTAAACAGGCTACCATCTCCGTCCTCTCTCTTAGCAATGAAAGAGACATTGCTGGCATTGGATGAATTTATTACTTACTCTGCATCCTTATTCAATTTCAATATCATTCTCATGACTTGCACTGACTAAATCTGTTTGCAATTGCTTATACTCTTGATCATTAATCAAAACATTCTTAATTCTAGCTTTCACATACCGCTTAAAATCTTTATTCATCCTGTTCTCCTTTTCTCTTGCCTTGGAGATAGATATGTGCTATATTGTATTTATCTTCAACTAATCGTGTTGACGGGTTACTTGCCACTATCAAAGGTGCGAACTTTGATAATGGCTTTTTTATTTTTCATCACCATCCTTTGGGACTTTTCTCTGAATCTCCATAGTTATTGCGATCAATAGATCATTACAGAGTTGATTATCATATTTTCGCGCTATGTCATGGAACTCTTTCATGATCTTTTCCCACATTGCTTCATCGCAAGGCATATCATAATGGCCTTTGAAGAATTTCCATACGTCAGCAAACAGATTGTATTCCGTCTGCATATCTTTGTTTTCCGCCATTCTTACACCTCTATTCATCGAAAGGTAGTTTCTCATCATTTACCTTCATAAAGCCGTTGTTGTCCGATTCCCATCCGTAACGCCTACTCTCTCCTTGACTATTTAAAAACCTCTTACTTTCTTTCTCAAAATACGCTCCTGCAAAATAATCTTGCACACCCGCATCACGACATTTACAAACCTCTATTACGTTAGAATAGTTGTAAAGTACATTATCATCCTTAAATCCTAAATCTTGCTTTGTTTGCCTCTTAAAATCGATACCTACCCTATGAACAATAAAAACATTATCGGCAGCATTCGTTAAATCAGAGGTTCCTGATATATCATTTTTTCGAAGAAACCCCATACTTTTTCTTGGGTGCGCAACGAAATGAATATGTACGTTATATTGTTTTGCAATCTCGCTTAATACAATAACCAGGGCTGTTTGTCTTTCATACTTCTCCCCACCTATAGAAGCCACTTCCAATGACATCAAATTGTCTATTATGACCATGTTGATACCGTTATTTTTGATACACTCAATGAAAGCCTTTAAAACCTTTTCAACATTGCTTCCGAAATTGTTATTGTAGATAAACAGTTTATTATCTAGCCATTCTGCTATACGGGTTTTAGTTACTTCTGGAACAGTATAAAAATTCTGGTACTGAGTAGGTGTTGTATTATTCTTTCCGGCAGCCTGTAAGCATATCCATTCAAGAACTCTATCAGCATTTAACTCCCCGGAGAATAAAGCACATTTAAACCCTTGCTCAACGCATTCAAGTGCAATTTGTGATAAAACTGTTGACTTACCGGATCCATTCGATCCGGACCAGATACTTAATTCACGTGGGTTAAAGCCAATTATCTTTTTATCTATTAGGTTAATTCCGCTTTTTATTACCATGCTTAAATTTCTCCTTTTACGCTTAATCTTAGTAGTGTTAAGAAATATTGACTCAATCTGCTTTTCATCTGACTTTCGCAATCCCAATAATTCTCTAAAGTCCTTCTTAGATTGTCCTTGCGTTTTTGGTGCTCCGTACAATACTTCAAACTCCCTTTCAATCTCTGCTAATTCCATTTGGATGGCTTCAACCTGTTCAGAAGTAACCGACTTTCCTAACAGCATGGATTTAAGCATTACCTTTTCTTTTCTTAGACTTTCTTCCCTTGTCACTTAATCACCTCCTATTCTAGTTGAAAACCGCCGCCAAAATCAACGATCTTAACTTTTTCTGGTTCCTCGGTTTCATCTTCCCATCGTCTTTGATTCAACCAAGTGGAAGCATGAGGGATAAACTGCTTGTCCTGCCATTGCTTACTTAGTTTCTGTTTTTCTAAAGCATTCAGCATTAACGATAACAAATTATCATCGACCTTAAGTTTATTAAATACTTTCTGGGCTGCAGCCTTAGCATTCTTCTTCGGATATGCTTCCCAAAATGCATCAAAAAAAGCAATATATATATTAATTCTTTTACATTCTTGTTTATATTCCGCCCTTTTCTCTCCCTTCGCTGAGTTTTCGTCAGTCCCTTCATCACGCCCTTCGTAATTATCAGAATCTTGATAAGTGCTGTAATTATATATAGTTACGAGTAATCCATGAGTGCCCCTCACTGTGCCTATCATTGCGCCCTTCATGTGCCCTTCGCCGGGGCTTCGTAACCAGTCAATTACATCTCTTATTTCTTTGATAGAAGGCATTTCAGTTCTATAGCCAACTTTATACGAACACACCTTTTGTATTTCCGGCATAGATGTCCATAATTGCCCTTTTTTAAGCCCTTTATACTCCTTATATTGCGCTCTGGATAGCAGATATATCCAAACCTTGATATATAATGGCGGTTTTTCAAAAATACCGCTATCCAAGAGCTTTCTTGATAAAAGGATATATCCGCCTGGTATTAACGGTTCCGCCATTACATCACCCCTCTTCGCTAAGTAGCTTCAATTCTCCATCAATGCATTCATATATGATATCTTTAACTTTGAACGCTATATAATTACTGCTCTTGTCCAGAAATAGCGGATACCGGATATGATTACCGTTGCTTCGTAGGATTTTAATAAGCCCTTCTTCAAAGCCAAATCGATCAGCTATATAATTTTTCGCTTTTTCAAAATCTACGAATGACAATCGAGGATTGAAAAACAACTTTGAATATTGTGTTTGCCTCATATTAATCACCTTCCTTCGCTGCCTAGTATTCTGCCAGCTCTTCAAAATATCTATCAAGCTTCTGTCTGGAATAGAGCTTCTTTTTGGCTCCAATACGAATTACGGCCTCTGCTTTTTCAGCCACTTCATAAAGTGAATTGGAACCAATATTATACCTTGTCTTCGCTTGGTCTATAGTAAGCGCAACAATCTGGTTCATGTCTACTTTATCAGTTTGCAATGCTCTCATGTATTTCACCTCACTTTTGATTTGATAATTCGTTAATAATTTCAATTATTTTTTCTGACTTTTCTACCGGAAGATCATATCTTAACAACCTTGAGAAATTTCCATCATTGAGCTGCAGTTTATCAGCTATCTGCCATAGTTTAATTCCCTTTGATTTTGCCAATTCCCTTATTTCTTGGTTCTTCATAAATTCATCTCCTTTTAATTAAAATTGTTGTTGTATGTTTGCACAACATCTGTTACAATCAAATTATACAACAACAATCATATGCAGTCAACAGTATTGAGCATGATAATTTTCAATTCAACAAATTTAGTCATTTATATTGAAAGTGAGGATTTTTAAATGAGTTTTGTAACAGAGAGTTTTGGGAAGAGATTGAAGTTTCTTAGGGAAACCGTAGGATTAAATCAAGCAGAACTAGGTGAAAAATTAGGAATTTCCAGGGGAGCGGTAAGTTATTACGAAAACTTTAGCAGAACGCCTGATATTGAAATACTTGAATTAGTAAAAAATTTTTTTGATGTTCCTTATGACTTTTTACTTGGGTATTCCGATAATATGGAAGCAGAATATGTTAATGCATCTCCAAAGCTTCATCTTTCAGATAAAGCTTGTCATATATTAGAAGAAGATTCGTTTGGAGTATTTAATAATATTTTAGAACATGATAAATTTATTGACTTTATGACGTCGTTTTATTTATTTGCTGCTAAATACTCCGAATACAAAATGCGTGATGCCGACTATATATCGTTTCTTCATGCAAGACTACTCAATGATATAATTTATGATGTCTTTACTAATGATTTAATTCACAATATGACCGATGAAGATAAAAAACGGGAAGAGGAAAAAGCAAAAGAAATGGAAAAGGCTGTCGCTGATCTTGGGAAAGCAAGAGAGAATTATTTAAAACACAACAAAGAAATGAAAGAGATAATAGACGCTAACCCTATAATCAAAGAGATTAAAGAGGTACATGATAAAGTAAAAAATGCAATTCTTCCTACAGAACTTAAAAACCATAAGAATAAATAATAAGTAATAAGCTAGGCTCAATAAGTTTGACTGCTGCCTAGCTTTATATGTTGCAAGATATGGTAAATAGTAGTAGCATAATTAGAGGAGGTGTCAAATATGCAAACAGTGGCAAGTATTAGTAACATGATATTAGAAAATAGTGAATATATAACCATAAACAAGTTTTTTACTTTAAGAAATAGCAAAAATCATCATAAGTTACTTATCGATTACGATTCGCCCGTTGACGGAGAGGACTTTGTAGAAAGCTATCAAAGATATTTTAGAAGATCAATGGAGTTATCATTACCGAGAGTCGTAATATCTCCCTGCTGCTTGATCGATGAAGGTAATAATAAGCTATTCTGGGAACGTAGTGTATTCGTTAGTTATTATGGCAAAAACAATTACAGTAATGAAAAAATATACAAAATCAGTTCCGATGATATAAGTAATTTAAAAGCCTGGCACAACAGATTAATCCAATATCATAAAAAATATGCAGAGCTAAATGAGTCACCCTATTTTTATTGGGATATTGCATACAACGAATATATAAATGGACTTAATTGCTCGTACTTAGAAGAAGCCTTTGTTCATTTAGTCACTGCTCTTGAAGCACTGACAATAAAAGGCGATGGTAAAATTAAATACCGGACATCTTTATATACATCTATTTTATATACTGACAATAAAGAAACACAACATGAAATATTTGATTTTATTAAAAAAATGTACAACCTTAGGAGCAAGGTAGTACATGGTGATGATATAGCATTAAAAGAAGAATTTAAATCTAATGATTTATACGATGACATGATTAAGCTTAGGGAAATCGTTAGTAAATTATTAAGTATAACTTACTTTAAGGACAAAGACAAAGTCTTAAAAGAGATTCAAATTTTAACATCATAAGAACAAATCAAGAGTATCCACCCTGGTTGCATTTTATTAACTGAAATATAGAATTTTACACCACTTATTACACCACTTTTAAAAATAAAGATAAAACGTGATAAATGTTAAAATTTATACAAGTGCCTATTTTAAGGACTTTTTACTATGTGATAAAACACGATAAACAACACTCCGCAAAACCTCCCCTTTTTAGTGAAAGACCTGTCACAATGGCGTGATGGGTCTTTTGCTTTTTGCACGGTGCTTGTCATAATTTAATTACACCACTAGCGGGTGCTTGGTCACCCGCTTTTTACTTTTTTATGCAGAAAAAAGGGGCTGATGCTCCATAACTGACTACTCAGTTATGGAGCATCAGCCCCTTTTTAAATGAAATCACAATAATATGCTGCATTAACTTCTTTTATATTTCGTGCAATCGATACAGAAAGATCTCGCAACAAATCGATGGTGACAGATTTGAAAAATTTGCTTTTTTTACAGATACCAGCGATTATTTCGTAATCACAATACCCGCTTGAACAGGGATACTCGGAACAAAAACACCATCACCGGTAACATTAACAAGTGAAATCGTTGCAGGAACATTATCAATGGTTACCAAGGCATTAGCCGCCATTTGTACAGAAACAATTGGCGATGAAGCAGTGGAATAAGGAATTCCGTTTACCGCTACTGCAAAACTTACGCTGGTTGCTGCCCCTGCACCGTCAGGTGCTGTCCACCATGCAACGTTATAGTTTCCAGGTTTTGTTATTACAAATTGCCCTGTTGCTATATTATAACTGATACCGTCGCTTTGATCATTTAACACATTATCGAAAATCACGTTGCTGCCATCCGCTATTATTCCTCCCCCGGCACCAACCAATTCAGCCTGTATCCCGCTAATATTGTTACTTGCAGTTACGTTAAGCAAGATCGCCACCACGGATAAAGTGAATGCCAATAAAGATATTACTATACCTATTGAAATAAATCTAATAACAAAATATGGTTTTGAACACGACATATTTTATCTCCCTTCTTAAAGATAAATATTGCACCTCGGTGTCTATTAACAATATATGTATCAGTATTAAAATATGTTACATATTCTGACTTCTTATCTCTTTATATGACATAATTCTACATTATAATACATTGCAAAAGAAAAGAGATTGACTATAATTATTAGCCAATCTCAAACATTTACTTCCCGCATTCAGCCTGTACAGCGTCTGACATTATTTACTTTGCTTTCCAATCCATCCCCACAATGTTACCGGTACTCCATCAAACATCACCTGAGTACCATCAAAATCGTATACACAATCATCATTGTAAACATGTACCCATACCGCATGATTAAAGTATCTCTGTGGTCGTCCTTTTTCGTCTTTATATATTCCTGATAAGTCTTCCATATGATCGAAATATGAAAAATGTACATTTTCAGCGCCTGCTTCTTTCAAGCTTTTGTACAAAGGTATTGTTGTCTCCATTGGTGCAACCAACTCATCGGGTTCTGCATGGGAAAACCAGATAGGAATATCTTTTAGCTTTTTGATAATGTCTTCTGTAATATTATCCTTAAAAAATACTTGGCAGGCAGGGTATGCTGCTGCAAAAAAGTCCGGATAATCAATGAGCATACGTACTGTCATGAACCCACCATTGCTGCAACCACCAATATATATCCGCTTTCTGTCAATTCTATCCTCATGCTCTTCTATGAACTCATCAATACAAGCTTTCAAAGGCTCAACATAAATACTCTGATTGGAACGTCCCAACTTTTCTGCACCGTCATCCATCCAGACTGTCGGACACTGGGGAACTAGGATCCACGCAGCTCCGCCCAATTTCTTTTGAATAACTGAGTCCGAAATATTGACAACCTTATTGCCGGTATAGGCAGTTCTTGTATCTAGGCCACCCTCACCGGCTCCATGAAGCCAGATAACCAAAGGGAGTTTTTGCGGAATGGGAGCTGCTACATGTCCAAAAAAGTCCGGTTTTGGATTATCTAATAAATCAAAATCCGGTTTGAAGTAACCATATTTTAATCTTCTGGCGCCAGTCTTGCATTCTCCGCTATCCCAGCCCTTTGTCTGAGGACAGATCTCCCCGGCACATTCATCAAATACCAGTCCACTGGTTGGTACTATTCCTGGAAGTTCATGCAGTAAAGTTACACGGTAATCATTATTTATATACTCACTTGTAAGAACGCTTCCTTCGATTCTCTTTCCCAAGGGTTCCTCATTCAGCTCCAGTGTTACATAGGTACCTCTTGCCTGCTCATTGCTATTAGCATCAGAAGGATATGCCTTTATAACACTCTGATAGCCTTTGGAAGGCTTTGCAGGTGCCCCGGGATGAAACATATTTCCTGCCAATATAATTTCACCAGACTGTACACGTTTTCTCTCAACATATACATTGAAGGAATGCTTTCCAATATCATTTTTACCTATCTCACAAGGCAATTCCAATATTAATTTAGTAGCATAAGCTCCGAAATCGGTTATTGTAGTAAATATTTTGTATTTTGCCATATTTCCTTACTCCTTTGAAGTAATATTATATTTTGCATAGATAGCGTAACTTTATTTCATTCTTGTATCATTATAATATAATCTTCCGCGGCTTTATTTCAACCAATAATAAAGTATTCTTCACTTTATTTTCCACTTTATTTTTAACTTTATTATTGCTATACTTCACTTTATAGAATATACGTTATAAATATCAAATAAAAAGAGGACTCACCTATGCCCATCACAGCAAAAGAATTAGCTAAGAAACTTAATCTATCTGCAACTGCAGTCTCCATGGCGTTAAATAATAAGACTGGTGTCAGTACAAAAACCAGAACAATGGTGCTGGAAGCGGCTAAAAAATATGGATATGACTTTACAAAGCATTCTTGTAAAACAAACAAAATTAATGATATTTACTTTATTGTCTATAAAGCCCATAATGCAGTAATGTCTTATTCTCCCATCTTATCTGAATTAACGGATGGCATTAATCAGGAATGCCAAAAAGCTGGTTATAAGCTTAATATTTATCATATCTATGAAAAAAATCAGGATGTACAAAAATATATTGAAGATCTTCGTACATCCCGCTGTGCAGGTATCATATTATTAGGAACAGAAATACATGCTGAAGTATGTAACCTGTTTTTAAAGCTTCCTATTCCCATTGTGCTCCTTGATTCCTCTTTTCATTCAGTGAATTGTAATAGTGTTGCCATCAATAATGTGCAAGGTGCGTACCTTGCAACAGATTATTTAATATCAAGGCGACATAAGCAGCCAGGATATCTGCGCTCTTCCTATCCCATTATTAATTTTGCTGAGCGTTCCAATGGTTTCTATAAAGCTATACAGGAAAATGGAATGTCTGCTTCCCGGTGCATCTTGCATAACCTCTCACCTTCCATAGATGGTGCCTTTTCAGATATGCTTGAAATTATCGACAGAAATGATGAGCTTGCCGATTGTTATTTTGCTGACAATGATTTTATTGCGATTGGAGCTATCAAGGCCTTAAAGCTCCGGGGGTATCGCCTGCCTGAAGATATTGCGATCATTGGCTTTGATAATATCTCCGAAAGTAAGATAATTGAACCAGCGTTAACATCTATCCATATTCCAAGACAATTTATGGGACAGATTGCAATGCAAAAACTGGTTCAATGTATTACAGATCCGGTACCTCACGTAACTAAAACGGAAATTAACACAAGTCTTGTGAAACGGTTTTCTGTTTAGTCTAATATTGGAGACCAGTGAAGGGCAACTAAAGATCATCCTGCATATTAATCCTTTACGATTACAATCTCTTTGGAAATCTTACTATATACGATTTCTCTTATTTCTTCTATATTTCTCTAATCATCTCATTATTTAGAATATACTTTTGCTCTTCCCAATAGTTTCCTTCGTTCGTTGTAAATCGTATCATACAGTAATCCGGATCTGTAGGTCCTAATGCATAATACTGTTCATCACCCTGTCTCCAAAATTCCCGCTTTGTTTCATCATCCATAAATATCTCCATGTTTCCTTTTAGCATTAATCCATGGATTTGACTAGAATCAATAAGATACAAGCAAGCATTCGGACATTTCGACCATTGTTGGATACGCTCTGATGATACATTAGTGGAAAACCAGAAGGTATGAATTCCTTCATATTTTGATATAAACATCGCTTTCGCATTAGGAAAGCCATTTTCATCAACCGAGCATACAATAGCATCCCGACTTTCTTTCACTAATAGGTTCATGTTCTTTTTAATCTGTTCATTCATACTAAATCCTCCATTCATTATTTTAAATTATTAATTATTCTCTTTAGCTTGTCCTCAAATTCAGCTATCTCCACTTCACTAAACCCTTCATAAAATAAAGCATTCATCTTCTCGGAAACCATGTCATATTTATTACGGTATTCCTTTGCCTTATCTGTAATGGAAACAAAAATTTGTCTTCTGTTCTTCGTGTCTGGAATTCTTACCAGCAATCCACTTTTCTCCATTCGATCCAGCATACTTGTCAACGTCGTTTTTGCCAGGGATGTAAGCCGGCCAATTTCCGTAATTGATAGTTTATCATGCTCCCACAGCACGTAGAGAATCCTACCTTGTGCCCCATTAAAGGCATCCACTTCGCTCTCCTTGAGCATTTTTTCAAAAGCACGCCCCTGTAGCTGGTGTATTTGTGATATTAAAAAGCCTCCGTATGTTTTCATGTTTTCACCTCTCTATATAGAATATTACTATATAGTACTATTGTCAAGTAAAATTTACCTATAAATAGAAAAATCCCCTAATACAGAACACCCCACTACAAAAGCCGTAGTGGGGTGTTTACTTGTTGATTCCTTTTTAATCCTTCACGATAACCCAATAAAAGATCGCTTTTACCTTTTTCTCTTTGGATCGATTTATATTGACTACGTATTTTTTTACAAATTCTTCTGCAAACTGAATTATTAAATCCTCTTTCAGTTTAATACCATATTTATATAATTTTTAGCATCATTTTGATATTCCCAAATTTTGTATTATTTTATAATATATCTACAAATATTAAGGAGGATTTTATGGAATCAAGAAAAAGGATTGTTTTACGTATTATCGTAAGCTTAATTCTAAGCTTAACGATAGCAATACCGGTTAGTGCGAGCACCCATCTGGGAGAGTCATTTGACAGCTACAATTCCTCTCTTTGGGAAAAATCAAATGGCTGGAGTAATGGCGGTATGTTCAACTGCACTTGGAGAGACAGCAATTGCAGCTTCAGTGGTGGTATTATGAATTTATCAATTACAAGAGACAGTGGCTCCAAGCCGTACGCCGGTGGAGAATATCGTACAAGAAACACCTATAGCTATGGATTATATCAAGTAAGAATGAAACCCGCGAAAAACTCAGGTATTGTTTCATCCTTCTTTACTTATACCGGATCTCCCTGGGATGAAATCGATATTGAATTCTTAGGTAAGGATACTACGAAAGTACAGTTTAACTATTTCACAAATGGTGTCGGCAATCACGAGAAGATCTACAACTTAGGTTTTGATGCTTCAGCTTCCTATCATACCTATGCTTTCAATTGGCAGCCCACCTACATTGCTTGGTTAGTTGACGGCAGAGAAGTATATAGAGCAACCAGTAATATTCCCTCTCATGCAGGTAAGATAATGATGAACATTTGGCCTGGTACTGGTGTAGACAGCTGGCTTGGAGGTTACGATGGTAGAACTCCCCTGACTGCATCCTATGACTGGGTATCCTATGATAGTAACTAGTCTCCATCTTAATTAAAACATCCTTTTATAAAAAATCACGGCAGAAGTAATCTGCCGCGGCAAGAAAATCTTTTGATTTCTTTTATAAAACACCATCCTTGGGTAAGAATTCAGTACAGCATATTCTTACTCAAAGATGGTGCTTATTCTAATTGTGTACCACTCATATGATCTATGATATCTTTTTTGTCTTTATCTTATTTTCTTTCGTATCTTAAGCGAGCTAAGTTCTCTTCTCTTACAATGGTTTTATGACATCCCGTAAAATACTTTCCTAGTTACTCCGAACCGTTACTTTTCTTACCATCAACCAGCTCAACCCGGAGAATATGACAAAGGTAAGAAGAAAGGTAGCCATTGCATGGAATGGTCTTTGGGAGGTGTAGCCCATAGCGAAATCAAGAGCACGCATTATAGCCTTAGAAATACTCCCTTTTGCTATTTGATCAACCAACGGAAGAACTACAGACACTCCAACCGGTACTCCGACAGATACTGCTACCTTCAATGATTTATTCATTCTATAGTAAGAAATCGTAATAAAGAAACCCACCGTAGCCATTGCCAAATATAAACACAGGCTCAACAGAAAACTTTCCAAATTCACAGCAGCTCCAGACATTCCTGCAATCTTGCTTTGATACATATTTTCAAAAAGGCTTGAATAGCTCACCTGATCCGAAAAACTTACTGCAAATTTAGCCAGCAGAGAAATTATCCGGTCAATTGCAGACATAAAAAAGCAAAGGATTACAAAAGAGGCAATACTACTTAAGAAAAATGTTTTTCTTGATACCCCGTTCTGTATCATCATGAGCAGACTTTCCTTAAAGGAATTCAATCCAAGCACAAAGATAAAAATTGCTGTAGAGAACTCCATACCGCTCATTGATGAGTTGGAACTACCGTTAGTGATTGTAATTAAACCAATCAGACTGAATAATAATACCAATGCTATTATGATATAAAATATAACTACAGGCTTTAAAGTTCCCCATATATTATATTTTAGACTCTTCTTATATTTCATTTTAACACCGTGCCTTTCTTTTTTTGAGTACCTATTCAAAAAATGAATAGGCCTGATAGATAGATTGAAAATGATCTTTTTTCAACCTATTCTCTCTATGCATTCGTCAGCTGTATAAACAGCCTCTGCAAATCCAGTTTTGTAACCTCGATCCCTTCCGGTATGCTATTACGGTTAAGTGTACCAAGGATATATGCCGTCTTTAGCCCACCAAGGGCGTCAACTCCAATAACATTTTTGTCAGCGATAAAAGCATCAATCTGAGCTGCGCGTCCGGAAACGGTATAGCCTTTTGACAGTAGTTCATCTCTGCTTTCATTTTTATAGATTTCTCCACTCTTTATGATTATAATATCCTCTATCACATTGGCTACTTCTTCAATCAAGTGAGTGGATATTACAATTGCACTCGGATGTTCGGAATATTTCTCCAGTAGTACCTGGTAGAAAAGGTTCCTGTGATTGGCATCTAATCCTAAGACCGGTTCATCCAGCAATACATACGGTGTATTTACCGATAAGGCGATGATCACTTTAAATATGGAGGTATATCCAGTGGAAAGTGATTTGACCGTTTTATTTAAGTTAAGCCCAAATCGCTCTGCCATTGCCATTGCATATTCCATATCAAAACCGGAATAAAATTCCCCACTCCAGCGGAAGGTATCCTTTATCTTCATTTTGTCAGGATATAACGTCTTTTCGCTCATGAGATAGACTTTCTGCTGCACCTGATCATTTTCAACGGAGGATATTCCATCGATTAACACTTTGCCGCTATCCGCAAAAATACGATTTGTTACAATATTCAATAGGGTGGATTTTCCTGCTCCATTCCTTCCAAGAAGACCATAGATCTTATTCTCTTCAATCTTTAAGCTTACATTGTTAAGAGCACAGGTATCTTTGTAATTCTTGCTTACATTACTTATCTCAATACAACTCATTTTTCAAACCCTCTTTCTATCATCATCTTAATATCTTCTTTGGTCAACTGCAGCCGCTTTGCTTCTGCGACCAAGCTACAGATATAATTATTGTAGAACTCCTGTCTTCTCTTTTCTCTGAGCTTTTCAACTGCTCCTTCCATCACAAACATACCTAATCCCCTTTTCTTGTACACAATACTGTTATCAACCAAAATATTGATCCCCTTCAGTGCGGTAGCCGGATTAATCTTATAACTTACGGAGAACTCAGTAATCGATGGTATCTGACTTTCTTCCGGAAATGCTCCGGACAGGATCGCATCCTCAACACCTTCTGCAATCTGCACGAAGATTGGACGGTCATCATTAAATTCTAATAACATCTCTCTCCCTCCTTTCGATTATGTTCCAGTTGTTTAGTTAGTTACTCTACTAATTAACCATAACACCAATATACTACTGGAAAATAATTCTGTCAAGATATTTAAAAAAATTATTTTCACAATATTTCAAAAATTTCTTTCATAATAAAATCACTGTAGCAACGGCCTGCCGTGTCTAAACAATCAAAAAATCCATGAAATCCAGCAACGGTTAAAATCGTAACCGTGACTGTGTTTCATGGACCTTTCAACTGTAGAATCAATCCAAAATTGCCTTTTCTTCAAAGTCAAGAGCAGCATTTCCCATACCCGTACTGACATTGATTGTATTTGGCGCGTTATTATTCGTGTAAAATTTTGTTAAGCTATCAATGCCATTGACTGAGACGATACCCATATCAGTTTCTACTGTATAGTTATAATTTTTCTCAGCCTTAGTGCATTGAATCTCTATCGTCCCTAAATCGGAAGTAATATCGGTACGACCGAGTAATTCACCTTTCAGACTTGCTTCTCCCATATCCATAGTGATTTTACATACCTCACTTGAACAATGAATCATATGAAGATCACCTGAAGCTATCCTAATTGAACTTTTATTACTTTTATAATCCGTTAATACCGCATCGCCGCTGCCTATAGTAAGAGTGCTATCATCGGAGGTGACCTGGTTCATTGTCAGTGTTCCACAATCCATATTGACATCAATACTACTTGTTGGAACCTTTTCCATAGTAAAATTCCCATAATCAAGTCTTACCTTTACATTCTCGATTACCCCATCTTCCGGTATGGTTAGGGTAAGGGTACTGGATACGCCCTCTGCTGTATCCGAATAACCTTCTGTATCTATTTTCATCACTCCGTTTTCGATTTTATAGTCCACCTGATAAGCTCCATAATACTTTGCATTGATCGAATAAAATGCACCTTCCTTTATCTCTATATTCATGTTATTGCCAGCCCTAATTATGATGCTTTTGTATGCTTGAATATCCTGCTGATCAATCTTTTTCTCAGTAACACCCTCGTTGGATTTGGATACCCAAACATAATCGGAACCCTTTTCTAATTCATATTGACGATAGCTTAAAAATTTTCCACTGTTCGCATTCACCCTGAATTCAAATCGGTACTTTCCATCTTCTGCCACACAATTCCAGATTACGCTTTCGTTGGTATTATATCTACTCACATTCACATCGGCATAAGAAAGACTTAATCCTGTCTCTTTTTTAATTGCCTCTATTCCAAGGCTTACCGCTTGCTTATAGGATATATTGCAATCTGAGTCATCCGTACCTTCCTTAACTGTTATATTATAATTAACTTGAATTTCTTTTGTTTGATTAATAACACTGGTTTCTACTTCTCCTTCTGTCGGATGATTCTTCGTGCTGCTTCCGTCAGAGAGCACCGCACCCTCATTCTTTCCCATAATTTTTTCTGTATTACTTTCATTCATCGTGTACTGTGGGTTTGCATTTGAGTCATTACTGTCTGCTAATACAATCTGTTCCACCCTATTAAGCTTGCGATTCTCATCTGACCTGATAGCTATAACGGTCAAGCCGGAACTAAAGGCGATGAAAAAGATTGCCAAAAGTATGACCCTCATAGTATTCTTCTTCAAATCAGTACACCCCATTTCTATAATTTAAGACTAGTGCTCCTTGCAAATATGTGGCTTTCAGGTTATTAAGTCCCACTTGCTATCCCTATTTACTTATGCTATTTGAGTAATATCTCGCCCATATCAACATATAAATCCATTTCACATAAATTTTTAACTACTATTTTTCTTGAATCAATACCTTTCCTGTTACCATAGGAGCGATCTTTTTTTCCTCCTTTATAAGAAAGAGAGTTCATATCAATGCGAATATCTCCAAGGGAATTATCCATTTTAACCTCTGATTTTTCCTTGATCTCCTTTGATAAAGAACAATCAATTTTACCCATACCTGCCTTAATCACTGATTTTCCAATAAACGTAATATCTTTTAAATCAATATTACCTAGTGAAGCATTAATGTCAAATGCTCCCTTTACTGAATTAAGCCCAATATAGCCCAGTTCATTATCAATATCAAAGTTATTTACACTTTCCGGCAATAGAATATCCAAATCCACACTTAAGTTTTGATTTTTATATTTATCGTATACCACATTCCATATATTCTTTTTTGTATTCTTATCTATAAAGAGAATCTGTAATTTATCATTCTTCATAGAATAATCGATGTCCACTGCTTGCAGAATTTTATCTATCTCATCCTTCTTATTCCCGTATGCGGTATATTTAGCCTTAACGATTGCAGTATCATTTGTACCGTAACCTACTTTTACATTTCCTATGTTAATATCTATTTGAAAGTTTTTTGCTTTAACATCCTTTATGGTTAATTCATCTTTTGAGGATTTCTTGTAGGTGCCCCAGTTGCCTTTGAATTCATTCAGATCTTCCATATTATTGATAGAATCCTCTATAATATCATCGATCAATTCTTCCATCGCATCTTCCAAATAGGTTTTTTTGATTGCAGAAACTGTATCGGTAATAATTCCTGATATCAATCCCCTATTTTCGTTATCTTTATCTTCCTCCTCATCAAGCCAATCGTAATCATCCCTATCGTAATCATCCCTATCGGAATCATCCCAATCCTCATCATCCCAATCCTCATCATTCCAATTAGAATCATCAGAGGTTTCCTCCGCATCCTTATCCCAATCAGAGTCCTCAAAGACTTTCCCTTTTTCATAATTCCTATCGGAATCATCCATGGATTCTCTAGTGGAACATCCAGTCAATGCACAACAAAGTATTAAGACCAATCCTATTAATTTAAGCTTCAAGTTTGCCTTCATAAATCCTTCTCCTTACTATCTCCCTATTTTTAGACAATTGCGATACTCAGAAACTCAAACTATTGTATACACAACATATGCTGTTTCGAAGCGGAAGCCCGCCCGAAGAAAGCGTTGAAGCGAAGATACCGTATATGTTGTGTATTCAATTGCAGAAACTATATTGTTTCGCAAATGTCTATTACTATTTTTTAGTTTGCATATCAATCAAACCAAGTTCTATTATTAAGTTTAATCATAAAAATTAAGGAAATGGTAACCAACTTGTTAGCAAGTTGTAAAATCTTTGATCCCTTTTGCTATTTTATAATTATGTTTTCTAACCATTCCATATGATCTCAACTGTAGTCCCTTTCCCAAGCTCAGAATAATATCTGATCCCAGCTCCGTGGCACAGAGCAATCTGGCTGCACAAGGTCACTCCCAACCCTACTCCTCC
>JAEWMZ010000363.1 GCA_023392995.1 Bacillota bacterium | reverse complement strand
TAAATAAAAAGACTTCAAATACAAAGATAGTGATCAAGTCATTTTTATTGATCACTATCTTTCTATAAAAGACAATTAATGGTATAATATGGTTATTACTTGTATCACGTAGGCCATTGTAAAACCTAGGTCATTGCGAAACAATATAGTTTTTGAAATTGTATACACAACACATACTGTTTCTACGCTCCAACGCTTCCTTCGGGCTTAGCTTTCGCTTCGAAACAGTATATGTTGTGTATACGATAGCTTAAGTTTCTGAGTTTCGCAATTAACTAATGGTAAAACCAATATAAAGGAGAAAAGCTATGCAATATGGTTATTTTGATGATGAAAAAAGAGAGTATGTGATAATAAAACCGGATACCCCTGCACCCTGGGCAAACTATCTGGGTTCCCCGGAATATGGAGCCATCATCTCCAACAATGCGGGGGGCTACAGCTTTGCAAAATCAGGTGCCAATGGAAGAATTCTGCGCTATATCTTTAATAGCTTCGATCAGCCGGGGCGTTACATCTATATTAGAGATAATGAGAGCAAAGACTATTGGTCAGCTTCCTGGCAACCGGTAGGAAAGGATCTGAATGACTATAAGAGCCGATGCTGCCACGGCACTGCCTACACAAGGATGATCGCAGAATACAGTGGTATTCATTCAGAAGCCTGCTATTATGTTCCGCTGAATCAATCCTATGAGGTATGGAACTTAAAGCTGACGAATGAGTCAGAGGTGGAGAGAAAGTTAACGATAACCGGATATGCAGAATTCACAAATAACGGTAATTATGAACAGGACCAGGTAAACCTGCAGTATTCAAAGTTTATAACACGAACAGCATTTAAAGAAAATAAAATTCGCCAATTGATTCATGGTAATTTGGATGGACTGGAGGATGGAAAAGACATTGATGAGAAGATCGTAACGGAACGATTCTTTGGCTTGGTGGGTGAGAAGGTTTCTTCTTATTGCGGAGATAAAGAGAAGTTCTTAGGAAATTATCGCGGATACGGTAATCCCTCAGGCGTGGAACAAGGAAAGCTCAGCGGCGAAATGAATTACAACGGTAATAGCTGTGGAGCACTTTCCTCTAAAATTGTATTGCAGCCAGGGGAGACAAAAAGTATCGCATTTATCTTGGGAATGAAATACGATGAAGAAAGCAGCGCAATATTAAAGAACTACAGGAACGTTGCTATGAAATGTGAAGCAGAGGTGTCAGAATTAATCTCCTATTGGCATGAAAAATTATCTCATCTTCAGGTAAAAACGCCGAGCCCTGAGTTTGATACGATGATCAATACCTGGAATTCCTATAATTGCTTTATGACCTTTATCTGGTCTCGTGCAGCATCCTTTATCTACTGCGGCCTTCGAAATGGATACGGGTATCGCGATACCGTTCAGGATATTCAGGGAATAATTCATCTAGCACCGGAAATGGCAGTGGAGAAGATTCGCTTCATGCTGTCGGCACAGGTACATCATGGTGGCGGACTTCCCCTTGTGAAATTCACCCACAACCCGGGACATGAGGATACGCCGGAGGATGCATCTTACGTAAAGGAAACAGGTCATCCTGCGTATCGTGCCGATGATGCGTTATGGCTGTTCCCAACTGTTTATAAATATGTGGCGGAATCCGGTAATCTTTCCTTCATCGATGAGGTAATTCCATTTGCAAATAAAGACGAAGGAAGCGTTTATGAACATTTAAAGCGTGCCATTGACTTCTCTATGAAGCACTCAGGCAGCCATGGAATGCCGGCTGGCTTGCATGCAGACTGGAATGATTGTCTGAGACTTGGAAAGGATGGAGAGTCAACCTTTGTTGCCTTTCAGTTCTACTATGCAATGACAATTATGAAAAAGTTTGCCGAGTACAAAGGCGACACAGAATATATTGATTACCTGAAGGAAGAACAGAGTAAATTAGGAACAAAAATCGAAGAATTATGCTGGAATGAAGATCGGTTTATTCGAGGCTTTACAGAGACTGGAGAGGTGATTGGAAATAGAACCGATCCGGAAGCAAATATGTGGTTAAATCCGCAAAGCTGGAGTGTAATCAGTGGTTATGCCTCAAAGGAGCAGGCTGATGCAGCCCTTGATAATGTATATCATAAGCTGAATACCAAATATGGTGCGATCTTAATGGATCCGCCCTATCATGAGCATGCTTTCCCGGGAGCACTGGCGGTAATCTATAACGCAGGATCGAAAGAAAATGCCGGAATCTTTTCTCAGCCTCAGGGATGGATCATTCTTGCAGAGGCATTGCGGGGAAAAGGTGAAAGAGCTTTTACATATTTTATAGAAAATGCGCCGGCAGCACAGAATGATAAAGCCGAAGTTCGAATTCTTGAACCATATTGCTATGGTCAGTTTACCGAAGGCAAGGCAAGTCCGAATTTTGGACGCTCCCATGTTCACTGGCTGACCGGAACGGCATCTACGGTTATGGTAGGCTGTGTTGAGGGAATCCTTGGCCTGCGCCCGGATTTCCATGGATTAAAGCTTGAGCCGGCGGTACC